>JALZOI010000750.1 GCA_030857245.1 Myxococcota bacterium | reverse complement strand
GCCCCGCTCCGCCGACCGATGCCGGCGCGCGTCGTCGCGATCGGGGATGTCCACGGCGATCTCGCGGCGACGCGCTCGGCACTGCGAGCGGCCGGCGCGATCGACGGTCAGGATCGCTGGATCGGCGGCGCGCTCGTCGTCGTGCAGGTCGGAGACGTGCTCGATCGCGGCGATGACGAGCAGGCGATCCTCGATCTGCTGTTCGCGCTCGAGGACCAGGCGAAGGCCGCGGGCGGCGCGCTGATCATGTTGCTCGGGAACCACGAGCTGATGAACGCCGCCGGTGACTTCCGGTACGTCACGCCGGGCGCGATGCGCGACTTCGATGACACGGCGGGGCTCGACACCTCGAAGTGGAGCCAGGTCCCCGAGGCCGCGCGGGGGCGGATCGCGGCGCTCGGCCCGGGCGGGATCTACGCGAAGCAGCTCGCGCAGCACGATGTCGTCGCGATCGTCGGCGACACCGTGTACTCGCACGCCGGCGTCATCGGCGACTGGGTCACGCAGGTCGACGCGGTGAACCTGTCATCGCGGTGCTGGCTCGACGGCCAGACCGGCGGGCCCGAGGCCGCGCCGATCGCGATGACGTCGGACCAGAGCCCGGTGTGGACGCGCGCGGTCGGCCTCGAAGGGGTCGACTGCGAGCTCGTGAAGTCCTCGCTCGCGAAGCTCGGCGTCAAGCGCATGGTCGTCGGTCACACGGTGCAGCGAGACGGGATCACGAACGCCTGCGACGGTGCGGTGTGGCGGATCGACGTCGGGCTCGCGAAGCACTACGGCGGGCCGATCGAGGTGCTGGAGCTGACGCCGACGGGCGCACCGAAGGTGCTGCGCGGGACGCGATAGAGCGGGGATCGTGCGAGCGGCGGCCATGTCGGCGCGCTCAGAAACAGGCGGCTGGCGACGGGCAGCCGGCAACTGGAAATGGGAGAGGAGATCGATCGCGCGATCGGTCGATCGCGCGATCGATCGACACGTCGGCGAGCCGAGTGCGGGCACGAGACGGCTCCCATCGCCGGTCGCCCGCTGCCCGCTCCCTGTTGCCCGTTTCTGAGAGGACCGCCATGGCCGCGGTCCGCGCTACCCGGTCGCGATGGCTACTCGATCTCGATGTCATCGCCAGCCGGAGCGGCCGGCGGCGTCTTCGGCGGCACCGCGGGCGGGCTCACGAGCGGCTTGGGCGTCGCGGGGATCGTGCCGGGGCGTTGCTTCACTTCGCTGCCGGTCGGACACGTGAGCGCGGGCGCGTCGCCGCGCTCCTGGACGACGCCGTTGATCTTCGCGGGGCCGACGGCACTTGCGACCTCGACGCGGCCGGCGGGAACGCCGCGGGCGAGCAGGCGCGCCTTGATGGCGTCGGCGAGCTGCTTCGCGGTGTCGGCCTTGGGTTGTGCGACGGCGACGAGCCACTTCGTGACCTCGTGCTGCTGCATCACGAACATCGCGAGCTGATCGGCGATCAGCAGCCCGCCGGGTGACAGCTCTGACGAGCGATCATGCTTGAGCGTGGGGACGCGCGCGATCAGCAGGCGATCACCGTCGAGCGTGACGACGGCGAGGCCCCCGGTATCGGGGCAGCCGTCGTCATCCTTGACGCCGTTGATGACCTCGGCCTGCAGCGGGCACTTGTCCTGCGCGTCGGGGATGCCGTCGCGATCGTTGTCGAGCTCGGGGCAGCCGTCACCGTCCTCGAAGCCGTCCTTGTCCTCCGCGCACAGCGGGCACTGGTCGTCCGCGTCGGCGATGCCGTCGCCGTCGTTGTCGGCCTCGGGACACCCATCGCCGTCCTCGAACCCGTCGAGGTCCTCTTCCTGGGTCGGGCACTGGTCGACGAGATCGTTGAGGCCGTCGCCGTCGGCGTCGCGCTTGTCGGCGGGGCAGCCGTCGGTGGGCTGCGGGTCCTTGCCGTCCTCGGGCTCGTTCGGGCACTTGTCGACGAGGTCGGCGAACTTGTCGCCATCGTTGTCGAGCTCCGGGCAGCCGTCGTCATCGTCGAAGCCGTCGAGGTCCTCCGCCGTGTCCGGACACTTGTCCTCGGCGTCGGGGCGCCGATCGCCGTCGTTGTCGTCGTCGGGGCAGCCGTCCTCGTCCTCGTGACCGTCGCGATCCTCGGCGACCAGGATGCACTTGTCGCGGGCGTTGGGGATGCCGTCGCGGTCGGTGTCCCGCACGTCGGGTGAGTAGCCGATCGACAGGAAGAACCGCGACTCGGGCGAACCGATGCCCTTGACGAGTCCGGCACCGCCGCCGACCACGATGGCGAGGGCGGGGCTCGCGTAGAGCCGGAGGCCGCCGATCGCCTCGAGCGGGCTGGCATCGAGGCTGAAGTCGGGGAGCCCGGCGCGGCCGAAGCTCTCGCCGATCAGCGAGAACCGGTCGGTGATGCGGAACGCCGCGGCGACGCCCCACGTCAGCTGCTGGCCGATCGTGCTGTCGTAGATCGTCCGCGGCTTGCGCAGGATCACGCCGGTCGTGGCGCCGAGCGCGAGCCTGCCGCCGTCATATTGCAGCGCGAGCTTCGCGCGCAGCGTCGGCAGGTTGTCGCCGATGAACTGCGACTCGTTGCTGCCGACGCTGGTCGGCATCGAGACCTGGCCGATGCCGCCGACCGCGAACGCGCGCTTGCGGACGAGCCGCAGCTTGCCCTCGAGGACGAGGTCGCCGAGCCCGCTGACCGACAGCCCGTCGGGATCGGCCCGGCCCGTCGACGCCATCAGACCCTCGCCCGTCATCGCGAAGATCAGCGGCAGGTTCGCGCCGACCTGGAGCCGGTCGGAGACGCCGTAGGCCGCCGTCAGCTGTGCCGCAGTCACAGTCTCGACGACGGTCGTGCGCGTGTCCTCGATCTCGCCGGTCTCGTTGTTGATGTTGTAGATCTTGAACGGCGCCGTCATGAACGTGACCAGCACGTCGATCGCGAGCTGACCGCGCGCTCCGACGTCGGCGTCGTTGACGCTGAGGAAGCTCTTGGGGCCGATCGCGTACTCGAACGTCTGGACGTCGATCGCCTTGTCCGCGGGCTGCGCGGACGCCGCGACCGGTAGAGCGACCGGTAGAGCGAATAGTCCGAGCGCCAGAGCGGCGCCCACCCCTCGTGGAATGCGCATGCGGAGCGCATTGTACGCCGAGCGCTGGAGCGCCTGATACCCGGCCGACCTGCGTCCTCGGCCGGCGCGCCGCAAATCGTCGGGTAGGTCGGGCTGGCTACTTCGGCAGCGTCATGTGGAACGTCCACACGACGACGGAGCTGACCGGGCGATCGTCGGTGTCCTTCGCCGGCGAGAACTCGATCTGCTTCGCGCGGGCGAGGGCGAGGGCGTCGAGGCCGTGCCCGAGCTTGTTCAGCAGCACCGCCGTCTTCACCTTCCCGCTCGCATCCACGACGAGCCGCACCTTGATGCTGCCCTCCACCCCGGCCTGGCGCGCCGCGGCCGGGTAGTCCTTGAAGTAGCCGTAGTCGCCCCTGGGCATCGCCTGGGTCTTGATGGTCGCCACCGACATCGGCGCGTCGCCGGCACCTGCCCCGACGCCGGCGCCGGTCCCGCCACCGCTGCCGCCGCGACCCACCCGGCCGGTGGTGCGGGGCCCGGCCTTGACGGCGACCC
>JALZOI010000163.1 GCA_030857245.1 Myxococcota bacterium | reverse complement strand
ACCCTGCCGCTGCGGGTGCCGGCGAGCGAACGGGCGGTCCGGCGGCGCTCGAGCACGCGGCGCCGACGAGCAGGAACAGGGGCATCGCAACGGTCACGGTGATCGACCCTCCAGCCCTCGAGTAGTCGCACGAAAAGTGTCGCCGGCCTCAGAATTCCGAGACCGCGCGCGGTGGAGTGCCGTCGACGAGCTGCCGCGCCTCATCGCAGTTCTTCCGGTCGCCCTCCGTGGGATCAGTGCCTGCCCGTGGTGATCGCGCGGGTGGCATCGAAGCCCGGCGAGATCGCGATGGGCTGCCAGCCATCGAGATCCTGCTGCAGCTTCGTGGCGGCGGCGGGCGGGGCGGCGAGGCCGCGTCCGCTGCTGCATGCGATGATCCATACCGCGACGAGGGAGCCGAGCACGCGCATGCCCCATCGTGCATCACGGTGGCGGCGCGCGCCGGTCGAATCACTTGCGCTGGATCTGGATCTTGCCGGCCGCGACGTCTTCCTCGAACCACTTGCGCGCGGTCTCGCTCGGGACCTGGTCGAGGTGGTCGGGATCGATCACGAAGGCGGTGGTCGAGACCGTCTGGACGATCGCGGAGTCGCCGGCGAGCCCGGGCGAGCGGAGATCCGACGTGAACTCGAACGCGATGCCCGGCGAACAGCCGCGGTCGTTGCGCATCGTCACCGGCGTACCGCGGCCGACTCCATCGATCGTGAGCGTGCGGGTGGCCGCATCGATGCGCGCCCGGCTGACGATCACGGTCTTGTTGAGGTTCTCGGACTGCACGCTGTCGATGCGCTTGAGCTCGGCGTACTCGGCAACGATGCGGTCGTCGGGCAAGAAGTAGACGTCGAGGTCGATCTTGTTGCCGTCGTCGAGCGTCGTCGTGACCTCGAAGGTGCTGCCGATCCGGTACCACTTGGTGCCGGACCCGGACACCGTCTCCTCGTACGCGAACTGCTTGTAGTAGGTCTCGGCGGACATCGCATCGAACTCGCAGGTCTCGCCATCACCCTTGCCGCCGGAGCGGACGTCAGCCTCGACATCCTCCGGGCGGCCTTGATCGGCGTCGGTGACGCAGGCGGCCGTCGAGCTGATGAGCAGAGCGGCCGTGGCGAGCTGACGGAGAGTGCGCATGTCCCTGCATGCTGCAGCTGGTGGGCCGGCGGCAAGTAGCTGGGATCCTTGGAGAGGGCCTCGCCGAAGCGGCAACTCCAGGCGGCGTGTCCGGACGCTGTGGTGGCCACCCTGTGGTGCGGTGCGGCCCCGGTCGCCCACGACTGGCGTCACCTCGAGGTGATCGCCAGGTCGATGAAGAAGGCGGCCGTCATGAGCAACGCGGTGCGCCCGAGGTGCGGTGGATCGATGACGCCGATCACGTTCGTCTGCCGGCCCTCGTAGAACATGACGAGCTTCGAGCCCTCGAGCCGGACGCCGGTATCCCGCGCGCCCGCCGTCAGCAACTGGTCGCCCGAGATGCGTCCGTACAGCTGCTCGGACCGTCCCGATCCCGGCGGGCTGACCACATAGATCGCGCCGTCGCGATCGACGCGCGCCGTGAACCCGGGCTTCGTCAGCTCGATCGTGCCGTCCGGGTGAAGCGTGGGCCCGGGGGAGAACGTCGCGTCCTTGCCCGGCTTGGCGTCTCCCACCGACTCGGTTCGCCCGTCGGCATGCAGGCGCGCGATCGGCATGTTGTCGAATGAAACCGTCAGCGCCTTCAGGTCGACGACCGCGCTCGGCGCCCGCGTGGTGGGCTGGACCTCCTGCGGCGTCGGCGCCGGCGTGCTCGCGGAGGAGCACGCGAGCACGAACAGAACGCACAGGAGGCGTGGTGGCATGCACGTCAGTCTCACCATGGCGAGACCCTACCTCACCGAGCGCACGCGGCGCGGCCGCGCGGCGCGCTCGACGCCGGTCGGGCGCCGACGCGCAGCATCTGGCTGTGGTTCCACGCGAACCCCATCGTGTTCGTCTGGCTGACCTGGCCGTGACGGCGCGGCGCTCGCGGCATCAGATCGAGAGCTCGAAGCCCTGCTTCGTCAGCCGATCGTACTTGCGGCGATCGAAGCGGTAGAGCCGGGCGGCGCGGTGGCGAACCCCCTGCTCCACCTCGTCGGTCTCGACGAGGAGATCCATCGACAGGATCTTCTTGCGGAAGTTCCGCTTGTCGAGCTCGGAGCCGAGGATGATCTCGTACAGCCGCTGGAGCTGCGTCAGCGAGAACCGCGGCGGCAGCAGCTCGAAGCCGACCGGTGCGTAGCGCACCTTGCCGCGGAGCCGGTCCTGCGCCATGGCGACGATCTCGGCGTGATCGAAGGCGAGCTTCGGGAGGTCGTCGAGCGCGAACCAGCCGACTCCCATGGCATCCGTCGCCGCGCGGATCCGGTGATCGGAGAGCTTCGCGAGCGCGTAGTACGCGACGGTGACGACCCGCTCGCGCGGATCGCGCGCGAGCGCGCCGAACGTGTAGAGCTGCTCGAGGTAGACGTCGGTGACGCCGGCCTCCTCCTGGAGCTCGCGGCGCGCGGCGACATCGAGCGTCTCGTCGAGGTGCACGAAGCCGCCGGGCAAGGCCCACGCGTGCTGGAACGGCTGGAGCCTGCGCTGGATCAGCAGCACCTTGAGATCGGTCTCGTCGAGGCCGAAGACGACGCAGTCCACGGTCACGGCGGGCCGTGGATATTCGTACGTGAACGCCATCGGCTAGCGATCCGCGCTTCCCGACGCCACGTACGAGCGGAGCTCGGCGAGCTCGCGCTCGAACCCGCCCGACAGGATCGGGAACCGGCACCACGACCGCGGATCGACGTTGCGATCATCGAGGTGGAACGACGGCGCCATCCGCTCGCGCTTCCACTGGTTGCGACACCACAGCCGGAAGAACCGCTCGATCCAGGTCGCGAGCTGGAGCGGCGCGTGCTGCGGGTAGCGCGGCGACAGCTCCTGGAGCACCTCGATGGGTGTGTACTTGTCGCGGATGGCGGCGTCCTCGACGGCCTCCAGGAACTCGTATGGCATGAGGTCGGCCTCGTCGGTCTGCGCGTTCGCACCCTTGACCTGCGGCCGGAGCTCCGCGGTCGGTTGCTGCGCGTTGATGTAGTGGAGCGCGGCGATCGGCTCGGTGCCGACCGGCGCCTTGGTCTCCATCCAGCGCAGCCACGATCGCAGGTACGGCTTGTCGATGCCGCCGAGCGGCGCCAGCCCACCCGCCATGTCGCCGTCCATCGTCGCGTAGCCGACGGCGGCCTCCGAGCGATTCGACGTGGTCAGCAGCACGGCGCCGCGGACGTTGGCGAGCGTCCAGATCGACGGCGCGCGCACGCGGGCCTGGATGTTCTGCAGCGTGACGTCGTCCTCGTCCCACGTCAGCTTGCGGCCGAGCGCCTGCTCCGCCGTCGCGACGTAGCCCTTGTAGAGGGCGTCGACGTCCATCACGTGGAACTCGGCGCCGACCGCCCGCGCGATCTCCTCGGCGGCGGTGCGCGTGACCGTGCCCGAGTTCTCGGTCGGCTGGTACGCGCACGAGAGCAGCGCGCCGACGGCCTCGCGCGCTCCACCGCCGGCCTCGATGACGGCGTGCAGCCGCTTGATCGTCGGCAGCTGCTGGCGCACGCCGCCGGGCCCGAGCTCGGCGAACGCGAGCTGGACCGCGAGCGCGACGAGGATCGCGCACGCGGCCGAGTCCGCGCCGCCCGAGAGCGAGACGACGTAGCCCTGCGCCCGGCTCTTGCGGAGGTAGTCCCACAGGCCGATCGCGACAGCGCGGGCGAACTCCTCCTCGGTGACGCTCGCGCGGTCCTCCCACGACAGCTCCGGCTTCACCGGGGCCTCGGGCTTGCGCGTCGCCCACGGGAACGGATGCTCGACGACGAGCTCCTCGGCATCGTGGCGCGGCCGGTGGCTGCCGCGGCGCGCCTGCTCGCGGCGGTTGGCATCGATGTCGACCACCGCCGCGACCAGCTCGACGTCGTGGAACGAGAACCGGCGGCCGCGCGCGACCAGCTCGTTGTTGGAGGCGATCAGCCCGCCGCCGTCGTAGATCACGCGGCCGGCCTCGTTCCCCATCAGGTTCGCGTAGAGGTAGGTGACGCCGTAGGCACGCGAGGCCTCGATCGCGAAGCGCTGGCGGATGATGTACTTGCGGAACGCGAAGTGACTCGCCGACGGATTGCACAGGATGTCGACGCCGCGCAGCGCGAGGTCCACGCCGGGCCGGTTCGCCACCCAAGCGTCCTCGCAGATCTCGAAGCCGATGCGCACGTCGCCGATGTCGAACACGAGGTCGCCGATCGGGAACCGCCGGATCGTGCCATCGGGGGCGGTGCGCTCGAGGACGTCGACCTCGCCGGCGGGCCACGGCTTGAACCACCGCGGCTCGTAGTGGATGCCATCGGCGGCGAGGAACTGCTTCGCGGCGAACCCGACGATCGCGCCGTCGGCGAGCACGGCCGCCGCGTTGTACAGCGCCTTCTCGTGATAGACGGGCAGCCCGACGGCGACGACCATCCCCCGGGTCAGCGCGGCGAGCGCCTCGAGCTGGGCGAACGCGGTGTCCTGCAGGCCGTCCATGAAGAACGCGTCCTCGCAGCCGTAGCCGGTGATCGCCAGCTCGGGCAGGCACACCATCGAGACCCCCTCACCGCGCGCCTGCTCGATCGCGATGCGGAGGTGCGCAAAGTTCTCGTCCCAGGCGAACGGGGTCTGGTTGACGCACGCGACGGCGACCTTGATGAGCCTCATGACGACCTACCTGTTGAAGTTGAGATGCTCGATCAGCAGCCGTGCGCTGGACTCGACGTGAAGAAACGGATCGCGTAGCGCGACCGAGCGGGGATGGCTATCGGTGACGACGATCGTGCCGAACAGCCCGCTGTCGCGAAGCTTTGCGAGGGAATCCCCGGGGAACAACCCGTGCGTCGCGATGGCGTCGATCGAGACCGCGCCGGCCTCGGTATAGGCCTGCGCCGCGCTGATCAGGGAGCCGCCGGTGCGGATCATGTCGTCGTAGATCACGACGCGCTTGCCGCCGACCTGCGCCGACACGCCGGTGACCTCGGTCGAGTCGCCGTCGAGCCGGCGCTTGTAGACGAACGCGGCCTGGACGCCGAGATCGTTGGCGAGCGACTCCACCCACTTGGCGCGGCCGGCGTCGGTGCAGGCGAGCACGAACTGCTCGCCGGCGAGCCGGCGCGCCGCGGCGGTCACCAGGTCCTTGCCGTAGACGTGGATCGTGCGCACGCCGCCCTCGAAGTAGTGCGCGATCGCATCGACGTGGAGATCGAGCAGGAACACCTGGGTGCCGCGGCTCGCCATCGGGATCGAGGACAGCAGCCGCGCGCGGGTCTTCGCGGTCACCACCTCGCCGGGGCGCACCGAGCGCTCCATCGTGGCGTAGCCGTAGAACGGGATCACGAGGCGGAGCCGGTACGCCCCGCCGGCGACCAGCCCGCACGCGAGATCGTAGAGCTCGAGCGTGTTGGCGTCGTCGATCGTCCCACCGACGAGGATGACGTCGCGATCGGCCGGATCGGTCTCGATCCGGCGATAGTGCTCGCCATCCGGGAACGACTTGCGTGCGATCGAGCCGCGCTCCCAGCGGGCCCCGCTCGCGATGTCGTCGCCGAGGTAGGTGTAGGCGTGCGTCGAGAAGACGAGCGGCTCAGGCATGGGGCTTTCCCTTGCGGCTGCGCGCCTCCTCGATCAGCTGGTGCTTGCGCGTGTGGACGTTGCGATCGAGCCCGACCGGGTACGGCTGCGGGTTGAGGAACCGGCGCGTGCGCGGCGACAGCTGCGAGAGCTCGATGGCCGCGCGCTTCCGAGCGGTCTCGAGATCCGACGGCGCGCGCACCAGCTCGCCGCGATCGAGGTAGGTCACGAGGAGATCGTCGGCGGTCTCGAAGGCGGGCGATAGAGGCAACCGCGTCGGATCTTCGACGTCGTGGAGCGTCGGCCCGGCGAAGCCCTGCTCGCGATCGTAGATCACGTCGCCGACCAGCTCGTTGCCGCGGCGCAGGCGCTTGACCTGCAGGATGCCGGGGTTCGAGATCTTCACCGGCTGCTCGCTGAGCTTGATCGAGTCGCGCCAGGTCCCCTGCTCGTCCTGCGCCGCGCCGAGCTTGTAGACGCCGCCCAGCGCCGGCTGATCGAACGCCGTGACCAGCTTGGTGCCGACGCCGAAGGTGTCGATCCGCGCGCCCTGCTCGTGGAGCGACGCGATCAGGTGCTCGTCGAGATCGTTCGACGCCACGATCTTCGCGGCCGGGAACCCCGCCGCGTCGAGCAGCTGGCGCGCCTCGATCGACAGGTGCGCGAGGTCGCCGGAGTCGAGCCGGATGCCGGCGAGCTCGTGGCCGCGCTCGCGCAGCTCTCGGCCCGCGATGATCGCGTGCTTCACGCCCTCGATCGTGTCGTAGGTGTCGACGAGGAACGTGCAGTTGCCGGGGAGCGCCTCGGCGTACGCGCGGAACGCCGCCAGCTCGTCGCCGTGGAACATCACCCAGCTGTGCGCGTGCGTGCCGCGCACCGGGATGCCGAACAGCTTGCCGGCGAGGACGTTCGAGGTCGCCGCGGCGCCGCCGATGTACGCGGCCCGCGACGCGCCGAGGCCGCCGTCGATGCCCTGGGCGCGCCGCAACCCGAACTCGAGGACGGGGGCGCCTCGCGCCGCCTGACTGACCCGCGCCGCCTTGGTGGCGATCAGGGTCTGGAAGTTGACGAGCGTCAGCAGCGCGGTCTCGACGAGCTGCGCCTGCAGGATCGGGCCGGTGACCCGCACGATCGGCTCGTGCGGGAACACGAGCGTGCCCTCGGGCATCGCGTCGACGGTGCACGTGAACCGCAGCGCGCGCAGGTAGTCGAGGAACCCGGCCTCGAACAGCTGCGCGCCCCTGGAGTCTCTGAGGGTCGCGAGGTAGCCGACGTCATCGGCCGTGAACGACAGGCGGCGGAGGTACGCGAGCGCCGGCGCGATGCCGGCAGCGACGGCGTAGCCGCCCCCGAACGGCGGCCGCCGGTAGGTCAGGTGAAACACGGCCTGGCGCTCGCTCGTGCCGGTCTTCCAGTAGCCGGCAGCCATGGTGAGCTGGTACAAGTCCGTCACCAGCGCCAGCGAGCAACCGTAGACGTCGTCGAGGCCGTCCGTTCCCCGCGTGCCGTGGGCCCCGCCACCAGATCCGGTTGTCATACTGTGTACTATTTACACTAAGTCACGCGATGTCAACCGCCGTCGTCATCTGGGGTGAGGTTCTCTGGGATCGGTTCCTCGACGGTGACCAGCTCGGCGGCGCGCCCGCCAACGTGGCCTGGCACCTCGGGCAGGCCGGCGGCTGGCCCCAGCTGATCAGCCGGGTCGGTGATGACGCGGACGGGCACCGCGCGCTCGAGCGGCTCGCCGCGCACGTGGACGTCGACCTCGTGCAGCTCGATCCCGAGCGCGCCACCGGCGAAGTCACCGTCGCGCTGATCGGCGGCGAGCCGCGCTACACGCTCCACGCCGGCCGCGCCTGGGAGCGCATCGAGTGCACCGAGGACGTCGAGGTCGCGGTCGCCGAAGCCGGGGTGTTCGTCTACGGCACGCTCGCGCAGCGCACGCCGGCGGGGCTGCACGCGTGGCGCGAGGCCGTGACGATCGCGCGCCGGAGCTGCCTCACCGTCTGCGATCTCAACCTGCGCCCGACGGATCAAGACGCCCCCGCGATCCGCGAGGCGCTCGCCGCCGCCGACGTCATCAAGGTCAACGACAAGGAGCTCGCCGCGCTGCGCGACTGGCTCGGCTGGGCCGATCCGATCGCGAGCCTGCGCACCGACCGGCGGATCGTCGCGGTCACCCACGGCGCGGGCGGGTCGACGCTGTACGGCGAGACCGACGTGATCGAGCTCGAGGCCGTGGCTGCGCAGCCGGGCGGTGACAACGTCGGCTGCGGCGACGCGTACCTCGCGATCCTCGTCCATGGCCTGACGCTCGGCTGGGACCTCGAGACCAGTGGCCGCGCGGCGGCGCGCTGGGCCGGGGCCGTCGCCGGGGTGCGCGGAGCCACGCCGACCTTCGCGGAGGAGCACATCGCCGCGCTGCTGGAGGACGCGTGACCGCGCCCGGGCTGGACGAGCCCCCCGATGCATGGGATCGCACCGCCGCGTGGATCGCGCGGCATGGCGCCCTGCCCGCGCTCGCACTCCTGACGATCGCGATGCTCGTGCTCTACGCGCACGTGTTCACCGGCGAGACCATCGGCGATGACCTGACGTTCCACTTCGCGGAGAGCGCGCGCCTCGCCGACTGCCTGCGGGTCGGCGACTGGGACTTCTGGAACCCGAGTGCGAACGGCGGCTTCGCGTCGCTCTACTACTACCAGGCGATCCCGCAGCTCGCGTCCGCGATCCCGACGGCGTTGTTCGGGCATCACCTGTTCTGGTTCCAGCTCAGCGTCGTGCTGCCCCACGCCCTCGCCCCCGCCGCGGCCTATCGCGGGCTCCGGCTGCTCGGCGCGACGCCGTGGCAGGCCGTGATCGGCGCCGCCTGCGTCGGCTTCATGAACGGCGAGTCGCGATGGGGCGCCGGCAACGCGGGCACGTTCCAGGTCGGGCTGTACACCCAGACCTGGGCGCTCGCCGCGCTGCCACTCGCCGTCGGTCACGCCGCGCGCTGGATCGTCGAGCGCCGCGGGCTCGCACCGGCGATCGCGTGGGGCACCTTCGTCTGGCTCTGCCATCCGTTCGCGGGCATCTCACTCGGGCTCGTGCTGATCGCGGCGTTCCTCGCGCAGCTCGTGCTCCGCGGGATCGATCGCGGGCTCGGCGCGATCGCGCGTTCGCCCTCGCCCGCCGCGGCCGAGCTCGACGCCGACGCCGCGCCGCGCGGCCTGCTCGACAGCGCGCTCGGGTTCCTCCGTGCGCGCTGGCAGAGCCCGCCCGCGCGACCGATCGCGGGCGAGCTCGTGCGCTCGATCGTGCTCGGCGTCGCGCTCCTGATCGCGTGGCTGCCGATCTACCTGCCGCTGCTCGTCGACTACGACGGGTTCGGCGGGTTCCCGCATCGCGTCAACGACGAGGTCGGGCCCGGGTTCTCGACGCTGCTCGACTGGCACTTCAGCGGCAAGCTGTTCGATCACCTGCGCGACGTGCCGGTGCTGACCTACACGCTGCCCGTCGTGCTCGTGCTCGCGCGCGGTCGGTTGTTCCGCTGGCTGTGGGCGCCGTCCCTGGTGTTCGCGCTCCTGCTCGCGCTCGGTCCGATCATCGGCAAGACCTCGGACGACGATCTGTTCCCGGCGGTGCGCTTCCTCGGCGCCATGCAGGTGCTGCTCGCGATGGGCATCGGCGCGGGCGCCTTCGCGGTCGCCCGCGGGATCTACGACGCACCCGAAGGCAGCGCGCTCCACCGGCCGATCCGCGTGCTCGTCGGCGGCGTGGCGTCCATGGTCGGTCGGCACGCGTGGGGCCGGAGCGTGCCGCTGCAGTACTCGATCCGCACCGGCCTCGCGGCCCTGATCGCGGCGCTCGCGGTGATCGTCGTGGTGCGCGGCTGGTCGGCGCTCGAGGGCCGGCTCCATGTTCTCGCCGATTATCCGAAGGAGCGCCCCGGCGCGCAGCGCGAGGAGCTGCTCGAGGTGATCGACGTGCTCCGCCACCAGCCGCACGGGCGCAAGCAGGTCGGGCCCGGCGTCGAGAGCCACTGGTGGAACCTGCTGAGCTACGTCCACGTGCGCATGCCGGCCGTGCTGCAGATGGGTGGCGGCGGGCTGCAGGCGAGCCCGAACTACGACTTCCTGTGGAGCGTGCGCGACTTCAAGAAGCTCGCGTGGGTCTACGCCGCGCCGTACCTCGTGTTCCCCAACACCAAGGCCGCCGACATGCCGGCGGGCGAGACGATCGCGAAGACCGCGACGCACGAGGTCCGCCGGCTCCCGGCGAGCCCGCTGATCGCACCGGTCCAGGTCACCGGCTCGCTGCCGCCCGGCAAGCCGCGTCCGCGCACCGAGCCGCGCAAGGCCGCGATCGCGTGGCTGCGCAGCGACGCCGCCTACGAGGATCGGGTGCTGGCATACGTGGGCTACGGCAGCACCACCCCGACCGCGGCGCCCGCCGCGCGCGTGCTGCGCGCCGGTCGTCAGGACTCCCCCGGCGCGGCCGCCGATCTGTTCGCCGAGGTCGAGGTCACGGCCCCGACGACGTTCGTCGCGCGCGAGAGCTGGCACCCGCGCTGGCGCGCCTACGTGGACGGAGCGCCCGTCCCGATCCGCCGGGTCACGCCCGACTTCCCGGCGATCGACGTCCCGCCCGGCGCGCACGTCCTGACGTTCCGCTTCGAGCGCCCCTGGTGGGCGCATGCCTCGTGGCTCGCCGGGCCCGTGATGGTCCTGCTCGGCTGGGCCCTCCAGCGCCGGGTCGCGCCGTCGTAGGAGAAGGAGATTGGCCAAGGCCGCCAAGGGACGCCAAGGGACGCCAAGGATAGGTTCAGAAGGAGCGCGCGGTGCAGACCGCTCTCCGTGCACGGTGTAGACCGGGTAGATGGGTGACCCATCCGCCCTTCAAAAATCCTTGGCGGCACTTGGCGCGGCGGCCAATCCTCTCCTCCTCCTCAGCGGCGCGCCGAGCCCGGGCCGCCGCCGGAGCGGCCGCCGATCGCGGGCTCGACGGGCCTGATCGGTGCGGGCTCGTCGGCGCGCGGCATCGGCAGGACGCGCTTGAGGCTGCGCAGGCGCCAGGGCTCGGTGCGGGACTTGCGGGAGAACCCGAAGATGGCGCGCACGCCGTTGGAGCGCGCGTACTCGATCAGCACGTCGAAGTGGACGAGCGTCAGATCGTACATCTTGGCCTCGGTGACGCGCAGGATGCGGCGGTAGTCGCCGAGCGCGGTGGCGTGCTCCGCCTGGATCTGCACCCAGCGCTGCTTGTCCTCCTGCTGCTGGAAGATCTCGTCGCCGCCGTCCCACACCTCGCCGGCGCGGCCATCGCGGAGCTGCTCGAGGATCTTGTTCGCCGCGACGAACACGTCACAGCGCTTCGGATCCATCGGGTCCTTGCACGCCTGCACGCGCTCCTCGCGCTGCGCCTGCGAGATCTCGATCGCCGGCGGCACCTCGACACCGATGCCGAGCAGCTTCCACACGCCCTCGTGGGAGTGGAGGCTGACCGACGCCTTGGTCTTGCCCTTCTCGTACGCGACGGTGAGCGACACCCGACCGATCCGGCCGTTCGGGCCGCTCGTCACGAGCGACTCGTTGACCGCGGTGATCTCCTTGAACTTGCCGGCGGTCGAGTGGAGGTCCGTCATGCTCTCGACGAACTGCTCCTTGCTCACGAACTCCTGGAATCGAGGGGACGCCGCCTCGAAGACCTGCCCGATCGACGCCGGTCCGTTCGAGAGCTCGATCAGGATCTTCTCCGCGTTGGGGCGGAAGTCGGGCGCGTCGGTGCCGCGCACCTGGAGCCCGACGATCACGACGATCCACGAGGCGACCAGCAGGAACGCGACGACGACGCTGCGCACCAGCAGGCGACCGTGGCGCGTCCTCGCGACGCGGGGCAGGTCGGTCAGCGATTCCCCGACAGACGAGATGCTCTCACCGAGCGCGGCGACGCTCGAGCCGACGAGCGGCACCTTGCGCGACTTCTCACCCAGCCGGCTGACACCCCCGCCGATCGTCCCGAGGCCGCTGCCGATCTTGGTGACGCCGTCGCCGAGCGCATCCTTCACGCCCTCGGTGATCCGCCGGCTGCTGCTGCGCCCGGTGCCCTCGTGCGGGGTGACGACCGCCCCGACCGCGCCGCGGGTGACTGGCAGCGAGTCCGTCCCGCCGATCGCGACCGGCCACGGCGCCGAGACCTCGCCCCCGGGCAGGCCGGCGTCGCCATCGGCGGGCGCGCCCTCGACGCCGTCCGGAGA
>JALZOI010000162.1 GCA_030857245.1 Myxococcota bacterium | reverse complement strand
TATTCGCGTCCGTCCTCCGTGAGCTCGATCTGCCCGTCTGATTCTTCGAGGAGGCCGATCGCCTTGATCACGTTCACGTACTGTTCACGTGACGTTTCCCCTTTGACGTCGAATTGCTCGCGAAGGATCTCGTACATCGCGTCGACAGTTATCGGCCCTGCATCGAACTCTGCGAGCAGCGTGTCGAGCGTCAACTTGTACTTGCTGACTCCACCTGGAAGCGGCCAGATTCCAGCTCGCTTGCCCGAGGGCGTTAGGTCCTCAGGTTCGACGTCATCGTCATCGACGACCACCTCCGCGAGCTGGAAGGGAGGGTTTCCGGTGATGCCTGTTCCGTCAGTGGCGAAGAAAGGGAGCTTGCTGAGTGCGAGGGTACAGATGCGTTTGTATGCCTCTTCGGGAGAAGGCAACACTGCGCCGTCGACGAACTGGACGCGAAACGCCTCGACGTTCGCTCCGGTATCGAACGAGAGGCCGGCTCGCTTCACCACCGAGCGCACACGCTGCGCCGCTAGCTCTGACTCGTCTGCCTCTCCCTTCTTGCGGGGTGGGGAGACGGAAGCGCGCACAGTCTGCACGGCCTTGTTTGGAGCGAGGAGTGCGCGGGGAATGGTGATCCAAACCAACTCGCGGCGCTTCGGCAAAACAGCGACCGCCAGACCAATGAGGTGTCGGTATGCATCCGAGGTGGTGCGCCAGTACGAGACGTGTAGCAGAAGGTCCACCGAGCCTGATGGCCACTTGCAGTGAAGCCGCACTGGAGCAGGCCACGGCCCGTCGGTCGCTTCGCTGAGATTGTCGACCGGTGGCCACGAGGGGGTCGCTTCCCGCTTGGCCGAGATCGCGATCTTGGTGTCTTCGATGGTGACGTTATGGTCGTGGGCCGCGTCGAGGATCTTACCTGCTACGCGCAAGCCGAGTTTGTTCGCCTCGAGCTTGGTCAGCGGCGGGGGCAACGAAGTGGCGTCTTGCTTCATGCTGCTCCTCGGAACGGCAGCACCAGCTTCGCGTCGACCTTCTTGTTGTTCTTGTGCGCGTAGATCCGGACGAAGGCGCCCTCTACGGTGGGCGCGGTCACGTCGAAGCCCAGCTTGCCGAGCGCCGAGGCGAACTTCTTCGCGTCCTCGAAGTAGCTCGCGGCCTCCCAGATGTGGAGCGCGCCGTCGAGTACGAGGCAGCGGTGAGCCTCGTGGATGTAGTCGGTGAAGTTCGAGCCCATCAGCGACAGGCAGAAGATCGCGACGTCGAGCGACTCGTCCTCGAGCGGCACGTGGGCGATGTCGCAGGCGATCACGCGCTTGTCGATCGCGACATGGTCGAAGCTGTGGATGGTGTGGTTGCTGCCGGCCTCGGTCGCGATGAGGGCCTCGCCGCAGCCGAAGTCGCCCACGACGCGCCCTTCACGTTCGGAGAGCCAGCGGATCTCCTCCTTGTACGGCACGACGGGCCAGGTCTCGCGGAGCTGGCGATACAGCGTGTGGTAGTGCGCCCACTCCTCGGGATTGTTGGCGAGCCGGTCGTGGGTCTTGGTGCTGTCCGACATGTACCAGCGGTTATTCATCTTCGAGAAGTCGCCGTAGCGCTGAACGCGGCGTTCGACGTCGGAGGGCGTGCCGTCGAGCGGGATCTTGATGACCGTGCGCGCGACCTCGCTCATCTGGCCGGTTTCCAGGCGGGATAGCCAGTCCATGACGTCCTGCTGCGCTTGCGCAGGCGTGCGGAGGTTTCCCTCGGGCACCACGCCATCTACCGCGGCATCGGCGATCGACTTCTTGTACTCGAGCCGGTGCAGCTTGCTCTCGCAGTACGACCAGCGTTGCCCGTTCACCGTTGCGAACGTGACAGGGATGATCACTTCGACCTTGTCGAACCGGCTGCCCTGGCGGAACAACCGGCCGACGAGCTGCTCGTACTCGGCGTTCGTCCACGGCAGCGCGTTGATGATCAACTTCTGGCACACGTACTGGAGTCCGTTGACGCCGGTGCCGACACGGCTCGACGCGATCAGCACGTCGACGGCGCCGTCCTTGTCGAGGAACGCCTTCAGGCCGGTGTCGTCGGTCTCGCCGGTCAGCATGCCGACGCGCAAGCCGGCCTTGAGCAGAGCGTCGCGCAACGTGGCGACGATGCCATCGACGTAGTGCGTATAGATGAGCACCTTCTCGCCGGGCTTGATGTGGTCGAGGATCACCGGCAGCCGCAGCTCGGTAAGCACTTGTTCGAGCTGGAGAACGGTGCCTCGCCCGATCGCGCGGATGCGATCTAGCTCGGGTCCGCAGTCGACCTCGATCCTGTGAATGTCGAGCTGGATCTTGTACTCGGGCTTCCATCGCGTACCGAGCGTGACCAGCCGCTGGTAAAGCCGCATGCAGTTCTGCACCGTCGGCACGACGTCGAGATCGTCGTGACGGTGGCCGGTGATCATCTCGACCAGGCTCTTGCCCTCCTGGAGATTGTTGATCACCGGGGTACCCGACATGCCGAGCACGCAAAGATCGGCGTTCTTCTTGCCGGCCTCGAGCACCATGCCTTGCACGAGCCGCTTGCGCTTGGACATTAACTTCCCGGCGTCACGCTGCTTGGCGTAATGGATCTCGTCGATAACGATGAAGTCGACGACATTTCTGTCGACGAACCCGACGAGACTCTCCTCCGAGTCCGCGAGCTGGAATTGTTCGAAGTTCATCACGAGGTAGCGCGGAGCCTTGCCCATCGGATCGCGCCACGTCGGCTCCCACGTCTTGGTTTGGACCTCGGCGTTGGGGAACGTCCCGGTGATCTCGATGGCCCAGTTCTCGACGACGGCGTTTGGGCAGCAGATGACGGTGAGGCCGGCGTCGACGACGCGCGTCGCCAGGATCGCGCTCAGCGTCTTGCCCGCGCCCATGCCGGACCAGTTGCCGAACCGACGTTGCGCTCGCACGCACACGGCCACGCGCCGCTGCATGAGGTTCGGCTGTACGATCGACGCCTCCGGTCCGCCCGGCCGGAACGAGTAGCCCGCAGGCAGCTGGAGCGCGTCGGCTTCGGTGAACTCGGCGAGGAACCGATCGCGGACGATGCTGGAGTAGGTGTCACCTTGAAACCCGGTGGCCTGCGCCTTTGCGACCTCGGGCTCGACGTAGGCGTGGCGCCATAGCTTGGCCTTGGCGCTGTCGAGCAGGAACGCGACGGTCTCGGCGTCCGCGTTGGCGATCAGCACCTTGTCGAGTGCGTCCAGTGCGTCGCGGGTCTCGATCAGCGGCAGGTCGTCGCCGTCGGGATCCCCGCTCTTGGCACCGGCTTCGAGCGTGGCGGTGTCGACTTGTTTGCTGACGTCGACCGTGGCGCCAGTGTCATCATGAATGCCGTCGGGCGCGGCCGGAAGTGCGTACGGGTCGATGGGGGCGGGAGCCTTGAGCCCACCTTGGGCCTTGTCGACGAGCTCGAGCGTGAGCGGATCGACTGCGCCCGCGGCGAACTTGTCGACGATCGACGGCTGGCCGTTAGCGAACTTCTCCAGCTCCTCGACCGGGAACCTGCCGTTGGTCAGCGCCATCACGAACGGCTTGCCCTTGTCCTTGAGCACACCGGCTTGCATCGCGAGGGCGAACAGCTCGCTCGGGTTGAGCTTGTCGAGGTGGCCGACGAGCGACTTCACGAATGCACGAATGCTCTCCAGTGACCACCCGCCGTAACAGGTCGAACACTGGCGGTTGCCTTGCGTGCGCGCGCGGACTGTCGCCTGGTACTCGTGCCCGTTCGGGCACACCCACCACGCATTCATGACGTGATCCGCGCGGATCTCCATTGGTGCGATCGCGTTCCTGGTCGGATGCCACTCTGCGGCCACGTTCGGTGCGAGCGCGGCGAGCGACGTCTTCTCGAGGCCGCACGTCGGGCACGCGTCGTCGGCCAGCATGCGCACCGGCGGGCGCTGGAACCGGTGATCGCTCGGGCAGCGCCACCACACCGGATTCGCGTGGGTCGCGTCGAGCGTCGCGAACGCGATACCGCCATTCTTCTCGGTGTCCCACAGCGACGCGAGGCCTGGCCGCAGCTTGCCGAGGTTGGTGTGTGTGTTCGCGCCCTTGCTGCACGTCGGGCAGCTCAGGTCGTTCTGCATCGCGCGCGGCGATCGCTGGAAGGAGTGCCCGATCGCGCAGCGCCACACCGCCGGGCGGAAGCTGCGAGCGTCGACCTTGTTTGCAGGCTGTGGGTTCTGCGCCGTGTCCCATAGCGGCGCGAGCTTCGGATCATCAGCAACGAATTCAGCCACGCGCCCTCAGTTCTCCACCGACGGTGGCTCGATGCAGTCGGTGCTGAACCACCGCGGGTCCTTCGGATCGAGTTGGTCAGGGAGACCCGGGCCGCGGACCTTTCGACCCTGCGCCTCGTCCTCGGCGACGAGGAGGTTCAGTTCGAGGAGGAACTCGATCGCGTCTTGGGAATCAGGAACACCGTAGGCATCGCGAACGGCTACGTCGAGCGCGAGCTGCGCATCCTTAAGCGGGTGGGGGCCCTCGACTTCAGCGGCCTGATACAGCTGCCGTAAAGACCAGTCATTTTGATTCATCAACTCAGTGCGGACACGGCGAAGCTCACGGCCGGCTGCAGCGACCGATGTGACCTGGTCGGTCGTCGGCTCCTGGGGCCAGGGGAACGTAGTCCAGACCTCGGTCGTGTACTGAATGTCGGCGCGGACTTTGCTCGCCTTTGCCTTGGTCCACTCCCAGTGGCAGCTCGATGCAACCATCCCGAATGTGTAATCGTCGTCGTGCGCGAAAAGTTTCATCGTGTTGTTCGACACGAACGTCGTTGAAAGGAAACAGAAGATTCCGCGGGCCTGTACTCGCGGGCATGCGATCACGCGCCGAAGGCCAGAGGTGAGTTCGAAGAACTCCTCGCGCGCACCCTGCGGTTGCCACCAACGGCGAATCCACGTGGAGTAGTGCTTCGTTCTCTCCTCGTTGCCAGCGCGCTCTTCGAGCCATGGAAGAATGATTCGCTTCAAGTGAGCGAATGCATGGTTTCCCTGTGCGTGCGCATCCGTCTCGGTGGCGCAGCGTGCAATGAAGATGCAGTACTCGGGCTCGACGCTGAGCCGACCACGCAACAGGTCATCGCCCGTCGCCACAGGCCGAATCGCCGATTCCTTCCCACGTTCCGAGATAGGAAAGCCCGTCGAGCCCGAGCGAAATGCCTCGTGACCGAACTTAACTCCTTCGGTCATCATCCCTGCGGGATTGACTGCCAGGTCCTTTGCGACGCTGACGTCCGCGTAGAGTTGTAGGTGTGTGGGGATGCGCTGGACTGGATAGACGCGATCCTCAACGATGAGGTCATGAGGCCCTTCGGCAGGGCCGCGCACCCAGTTGACCATCGATACGTTCACCGCGGACTCGCCGGGCCAAATGCGCGACGAAACCGCATTGGTGATAGTTCCGCCGTTCGCTGCGATGAAATCGAGGGCAGCTTCTCTAGTGCTACCAACTCGAATGATGCTCGTGGCGACGAGCCCAGCCCTGCACCCAGGCCGCAGGTACTCGTGCGCTTTGCGAAACCACAACGCGCACAGGTCGGCGGTTCCTAGAAATCCCGGAAACCGATCCTGTAATTTCTGGAGATAACCTACTCCGAGTTGTGATCGAATCTTGCTGCCACCGAGAAAGGGCGGATTCCCCACGATCGTGTCTATCTCGGGCCAGTCGGTGAACAGCGCGTCGGCGCACAGGATGTTTTCGTCGAGGTTGTCGAGGGGCAGCGAGGGATCGACGTCCATCTCGACCTGGCCGGCGAGGGCGAATGCCTGCGCCTTGCGCTCCTCGAACGCGATCTTCTTCGCGATGTTGAGCGTGACCTTGGCCAGCTCGACAGCGAACGGGTTGATGTCGATGCCGTAGAAGTTCGCGGCCGAGATGCCGCCGTTCCACGACAGCTTGCCGTGCGTCGATGGGAACTCGCGCATCCGCGACAGCAGCTCGGTGTCGAGGCGGTACAGCTCGCGGAACGCGACGTAGAGAAAGTTGCCGCTGCCGCACGCGGGATCGAGCACGCGATACGCGAACAGCTCCTTGCGCAGCTCGGTCAACTCCTTGAGCGAGCCCGCAGCCAGGATGCGCTTACGCCACGGCTCGACGATCGTCGGGCCGACGACGCGCATGATGTCGTCGTGCGCGGTGTAGTGCGCGCCGCTCGCGTGGCGCTCCGCGTCGTCCATGATGCCCTGGAACACGCTGCCGAAGATGTGCGGGTCGACGTAGGTCCAGTTGGCCTCGGCGGCCTTGGTGAGTGCATTGATTTGCGCATCGCCGAGTGACAGCGCGGTTGCCTCGGTGAACAAGCCGCCGTTGAAGTAGGGCACGACGCGCGGCCCGGAGGTCTGTGGCAGGTCGCGCGTGTTCATCTGCGTGAACAGCTCGCGCAGCCGGTGCTCGACGTCGCCAGCCTTGGCCCCGTTGTAGAGCAGCGACGTGAAGTAGTTCTTGGGCAACATGCCGATGTCCTCGGCGAACATCGCGGTGATGCACTGGAGCGTGAACCGGATGACGTCGCGATCGCGCGTCGGGTGTACTGCGCGCACGCTGCGATACAGCCGCGCGACCAGATCGGCGACCTCCGCGGAGACCTTCTCCACGTTGACGATCTTCGGCGTCGAGCCGGGCACCCATTCCCTCGTGAAGAACGGGAACGCCTCGCTGTACTTCGGCAGGTCGTCGATCCGGATCGCCAGCCGTGGCGCCTCGCGATCACGCGCGAGATCGTAGAGCTGAAGATCGCGCTGGTTGGTCAGCACCACGTATTGCGGGATCGGGTCGAGCTGAAGGCAGACCCGGACCAGATCCTTCCACGCAAACTCCAAGACGACGTCGTGCGCGGCGACCTCCATCAACGTGCGTCGTTCGCGCCACCACAGCGCCACCTCGCGCTCGATCCGCTGGCCCGCCTCGGCGATCGCGAACCGCTTCGGGATGTCGGCGCCCTCGGGGCGACCATCTTTCCAGCCGAAGCATTCGAGGAGATGGGTCGTGAATGCGAGGTGCGCATCGCGGCCGCTGTAGCCGCCGGCCGCGCCAAGCGCGAACTGCTGGAGCGCGGCCTTGAGCGTTCCCGCGATCACCGCGTCAGCCTCGGTTACGCCGCCGCGTCGCCGCTGGTCCGCCTTACTGCTTCCCTTGGCTTTCGACTTCGTCGGCTGCTTGGTCGGCCCCTCGTCGAGCCCGGGGAGTAACGCGCCGAACGCGGCGCTGCTCTCGGCCGCCGCGCTCGCCTTGATCGCGGAGGGGTCGATCGTGTAGCCGACGCCGTTCGCGGGCTTGACGCTGCCCGCCGCAAGGATCCGCTCGACTAACGCAGCTTTCTCCTTGCCCGTGTCGTCGAGCCCGACCGCGCCGCAGATCTCCTTGAGCGTGTCACGCGACAACGATTCGTGAACGATCGCGTCCAGCTTCGCTCGCTTGCTCTTGGCCAGCGCGTCGCGAAGCTCCTCCACACCCATCCGGGTCGTGACGTCGAGCTCGAGGCCACGGCCGATCTCCAGCAGCAGGTCCTTCCCTAGCGCCGACAGCACACGCCTCTTGAAACTCATCCCGCGGCCATCATAGCCGAGCGGTCTGACGAGCCACTGCGGAGAGCCTGGAATCTCCTTGGCTTTCGGCCAACCGCATCACGATCCGCATCGGTTGTAGGGGTCGCTCTGCTGTGGAGAGGTCGATGCGTATCGAGGGGATCCAGCCTTGGGCGAGCAGAGGCCATCGTTGACACTTCGATCACCATCGCTTAGTGCTAAGCCGAACGAATTTGTGGAATCGAGGTGCGGTGGTGGCAGCGCACAACTTCAAGTCTCTGATGAAGCGGTTGGGAAAAGCGGGCTTCAAGCCTGCCTTTGCCAACGCTGCGATCTTGCCCGATTGGTGGGACGCCTCGTGCGAAGGCGACGCGAGCCTATTGCCCGAGATCGAGATTCGCATCGCCCGGTTCCTGGGGACGCCGCTTGAAGTCGTCCACGACCCTTTCGCGGAGCTCTCGATTCCGAGCTACGCAGGCGCACAGCTGCGGCGAGTGGGCAACATCTCGCGCGATAGGTGCGCGCCTGCAATCCACGCCGCGACGCAGATTGCTTCGGCCGCCTTGCGCAACATGGAGCCAGTGGTCATGCGGATGCCCCCGCACGATCCACATGCATGGCGTGCATCGATCGAGACGACGCGACCCGCGCTGGAGCTGAGCGACATGCTCCGCGATCTGTGGCGACGCGGAATTCCAGTCCTGCACCTTCCGAACCTTCCGAGCCCAAAGTTCGACGGCATGGCGACCTTGATCGACGGACGTCCGGTCATCGTCCTCGGCCACGACCACGACGAACCCTTCCGTCTTGCCTTCGCGATCGCGCACGAAGTCGGACACCACGTCCGCGGTGATTGTCATCCCGAGCAGCCCATCGTCGATGAGCACGAGATGGCCGACGACGACTCCGCCATGGAGCAGGCGGCCGAGGCGTACGCCCGGTCGGTGCTGACGAAGGATCTCGTGTTTCCCAGCATTCACGCGCGCGACGCTCAAGACCTTGCGCGCAAGGCTTCCGCGGAAGCGAAGACGCTCAATATCGACGCGGCGGCCGTCTTGTGGGACTGGGCTCGCAGCTGGGAACGGCGTGGCTCGACCCGAGAGAGGGACTTCGCGACGCGAACGGTGGCGGTCAAAGCCCTCGCGAAGGATGTGCACGGGCACGAAACTCTTCGCGATGCGTTCGAGGAGCACGTTCGCTACACCGATGCTTCCGAAAGCGACCGAGACCTTCTCCGCAGCCTGATGAGCTGATCATGGCGCGGTTGTTGGTGGACACAGATGCATTCATGAAACTAGGGAGCATCGGAGTCCTTGAGCATGCCGCCGAGCTGTTCGATGTCTCACTGGAAGCGTGCGAGCGCTTGCCGGCGTTGCCGACGATGCTTCGCCGCGGTGGAGTGTTCAAGCGCTATGGACCGGAGGTCTGCGCACGGCTTGTGCCCCTCGCCGACACGATGAGTGTCGCCACCCAACCGCCAGTCGCCTGGGCAGCGCGCCTCGCTGGCGTTCCACATATCGATCCCGGCGAGGTGCAACTTCTCGCTCTCGTCGCCGCCGAAGGTGCATTTCTCACCACGGCAGACAAGCGGGCGCTTATCGCTGTCTCCAAGGTGGAAGGAATGGCCGAGGCGCTTGCCGGACGGATTGTCTCTCTCGAGGCTGTCATGCTCGCGTTGTGCGCGAGGCTGGGCACTGCACAGGTAGGCTCTCTCGTGCGTCCCCGCGTTTTGGATGCCAACGATCAACTTCTGAAGATCTCGTTCTCGGAAGGCAATCCGACGCCCGAGGTCGGTCTGCGTTCATACTTCACGAGGTTGCAGCGCGACGTCGCACCGCTGACGTTGTGGCAACCACCGCAGGAGCAGCCCACATGACCATGTCCTTCGGCTCCGACCACTACGTGCCCGTACTCAAGCTGAAGCGTGCCGAAGCAAAGGCAATGGCGTTGCTGGATGCGAGCGTTCGCGCTGCGCTAACGCCGCTGTTCGAGGTCGTTGAACTCGGTGGTGACGACGACGACGATGACGACGCCAACGATGCGCAAGATACGCTCGGCCAGCATATTGAGAGGGCGGCAGGCTACCTCACCGAGGTGGTGGAGAAGGGGAAGGTCAAGCAGTGCTTTCTCGAGTGTCGCAGCATCTCGAGCGGCGGCAGCGCGGCAGTCCGCGCGCTCTTCGAGCGCATCAACGGCCTCGATGCTTGGTGTGTCCCGGTCACCGGGATGTCGCGTCCCGATGACGGCACGGTGGAACTAGCGCGTGAGTCCGGATCTGGCATCGCGATCCGTTTGACCAGAGACGATCTGCGCGCGGGCCGTGTGAAGCGCGAGCTACTATCCTGGGTCAAGACACACGCTCTGTCGCCAGAGTCCGTCGACGTGATCATGGATCTCGGAGCCGTCGCAGACATGGTTGCAGAGGGCGTGGAGGCCGAGGCCGATCGCTTCCTTGCGGCGCTTCCCACGCCACGGGCGTGGCGCACGCTCACCATGTCGGCCGTGGCGTTTTCGATAGGTGGAGTCGAGACAAACTCGAACGTGTATAAGGAACGTTTGGACTGGCGGGCCTGGCGTGAACACGCGCACGCTGGCCGCTCTTCGCTCCTCAGATTGCCCACCTTCAGCGACGGGGGCATCCAGCATCCGAGGGGCGTCGAGAACATCCCTCCGCAGATCTTGAACAACTTCGCCCCCACCGTCCGATATGCAACCGAAGATGACTGGCTGGTCATCAAAGGTGTTGGACGTCAAGCCTCCCCCCACAAGGACCAGTTTCCGGCGATGGCGTCTCAGCTGATCAACAACCCGCGGTTCATGGGAGCTAGCCACTGCAAAGGGTGCGCTGATGCTGAGCGCGCCGCGCAAGGTAAGCCGAACCTCGGCGGCCAGGAAGTCTGGCTACGGCTCGGTGCGATTCATCACCTTACTTTGGCGGTTGCCCAGCTCGCTGCGCTGCCCTGACTTTGAGTCGTGCCCTAACGGCCGCGCCAACTTCATCGAGAGTGTAGACCTCGCAGAGTCGGTCCCACACCACCCGGCGAGGTTTGCCGCGGTAACCACGCAGCGCTTGGCGCTCGTCGAGGAGGCCGATCACGTCGTCGAGCCAGAGCAGCTCTGCGAGCGCCCGGGCTTGACGGCCAGGGTTTGGTGACTCGGTGCGAACACTCGTTAGGTGCATCGCTAACGAGGATGGCCGCCTTCGTGGCGACACGGACACTGGTTGCGCAAGCACGACTCCCCACCACGGCGGAATGGCGGCCTGCGCATGCTTGAGGTGTCGCTCTCCGGTAACGAGGGTCGCTCGATCGAGCACCTTGCCGTAGACCTCTGCCTGGCGGGCGAGTCTACGTAAGCTATCTCGGTCAGACTTGATCTCGTAGCCGTGTAACGCGCCGTTGACCAGGGCAACGTCCACCCGGACCTGGCCGCGACATACGCCGAGTTCCTCCACCAGCGCTGCGTCATCATCCGCAGCATGCGTGCCTCGCAGATCGGCGAGCAACGCCGCGCGAATCTCGAGGTCTCCGGACGCTACCGCGGTCGGCATTGGTTCTAAGTACCCGGTTAGCCGAGGTAGGTCCACTTCTCGGCCGGCAGTGCTCATGTCATCCAGCGGTGCTCGGCATCCAGAGCAGCGAGAACACCGCGCCCAGCCCGGGGACCGCGGTCGCGTGCTCGTGGATCGGCGCGTCGTTACGCTCGGCCCTACTCGATAGCCAGGTCGTGCCGGGAACGATACGGCTCGACTCTCCGATCGACCCGCGCTCGAAGTAGTCGAACGCGGCGGAGCCGGGCGCCACGGAACGCTTCGGGATCCAGGCGCTGAACGACGGGCTCTTCTTCGCCCACTGCACGCGCCCCTGCTTGGTGTAGACCACCGCGCATCGTTCGGGCGTCAGCTCGACGAACCGCATCGCGCTGGCGAGCACCGAGGTGCCGAAGGCGCTCGCGATCGCGCGGACCGGGTCGAACGTGAGCGGCGCCACCGCGCACCAGGACGTCACGAGCGGCCTCGGCATCAGCAACTCGGCGGCGAACACGTCGGCTTCGCGTTCCGTGGTAGTGCCGTCAAAGTGCAGAGGCGAGCACAGGCGCTCGACCGCATCGTTCGGCCCTGTGTGCTCTACGTAGTGCTTGCACAAGATGTGGCCGATCTCGTGTGCAATCGAGAACCGGATCGCCCCGACATCGACGACTCGGGTCGAGATGATGATCCGTGCGCGATCGCCGATCTGGAGAGGATAGGCGAATCGATGCGGCTTTTCGGTGCGGCGAACGCAGCCTGGGCTTGGCAAGAACCGAACCGGCGGGACGAAGGCTGCGCAAGCAGTGTGAGCGAGGCGACAATTTTCGAGCCT
>JALZOI010000749.1 GCA_030857245.1 Myxococcota bacterium | reverse complement strand
CTCATGTGGCGGGACCGGCGGCGCTCGAGCAGCCGCTGCACCGACGCCGTGCGGCCCGCGAGCGCGAGGAACATCATCCGGCCGCGGTGGAGCCACATCGCCGCATCCTCGCGATCCGCGCAGACATCCTCGAGGCGCGCGAGCATGTGGGCGGCGCGATCGAGATCGCCGCTGCGGCCGTATGCGCCCAGCAGCTCGACCCACACCGGCGGCGCGATGCCGAGGGCCTGGCGGAGCGAGGCCGGCGCGGTCGCGTCGGCTGGCGGCGGCTCGCCGAACAGGTGGGCCTCGGCGTGCGCGATCGCATCGGTCCAGCGATAGGCCGCGAGGTAGAGCAGCGCGATCCGCTCGTCGATGGCGAGCCGCGCCTCGGCGGGTGCGCGATCCTTCGCGATGGTGAGCGCCTCGACGGTCTCCTCGATGCGGCCGTCGCGGATCTCCTGCATCGCGCCGAGCACCGCCTTCTCCTCGGCGATCCCCGAGCCCGGGGCGAGCATCTCGGCGACGTCGAGCAGGCGGCGCGCGAGGCCGAGCCGTTCCGCGCCGGCGAGCCGCCGGGCGAGCCCGCGGACCAGCGGCCCGACGACGAGCAAGCACACGCCGGCACCCAGCCCGACCGCGCCTGCGACGCCGAGCCAGCGCATGTCCTCGTACTGCAGGCCGAGGAGCCCGAGCCCGGCGAGCGCGGCGGCGGCGAGCTGCATGAGCCCGAACGTCGCGGTGCCGTGCGGCTGCTTGCGGACGAAGAAGATGCCCCAGTACCCGCTCGCGATCAGGACGGAGATCAGCGCGTACTCGTAGAACATCGCCCTACGCCGGCTGCTCGATGAACGAGCCGATCTTGCGGAACTTCTGGTAGCGCCGCTCGATCAGCTCGGCCGTCGGCAGCTCGGTGAGCTCGCGCAGGTGGTGCTTGATCGCGGCGCGCAGCTTCGACGCGGTGACCGCGGCATTGCGATGCGCGCCGCCGGCAGCCTCGGGGATGATCTCGTCGCACACGCCGAGCTGGACGAGGTCGGGCGCGGTGAGCTTGAGCTGCGTCGCGGCCTCGGCGATCTTGGCCGGGTTGCGCCAGAGGATCGACGCGCAGCCCTCGGGTGAGATCACCGAGTAGATCGAGTACTCGAGCATCAGGATGCGATCTGTCACGCCGAGCGCGAGTGCGCCACCCGAGCCGCCCTCGCCGATCACGATGCTGATCATCGGGCACTCGAGGCTCGACATCACCTGGAGCGCCTTGGCGATCGCCTCCGCCTGGCCGCGCTCCTCGGCGCCGAGGCCGGGATACGCGCCGGGCGTGTCGATGAAGCACACGATCGGACGCTTGAACCGCGAGGCCAGGCGCATGAGCCGGGTCGCCTTGCGGTAGCCCTCGGGACGCGCCATCCCGAAGTTGCGGTGCATGTTGTCCTTCGTGTTGCGGCCCTTCTGGTGGCCGAGCACGAGGATCTCCCACTCGTCGAACTGTGCCATGCCGCCGATGATCGCGGGGTCATCGCGGAAGCTGCGATCGCCGTGCAGCTCGACGAAGTCGTCCATGATCATGCCGACGTAATCCATCATGTACGGCCGGGCCGGGTGCCGTGCGAGCTGGACCTTCTGCTGCGGCGAGAGCTCCGCGAAGATCTCCTTCTGGAGCTTGCGCGCCTTCTGCTCGAGCTTGCGGATCTCGGCGGAGAAGTCGACGGCCTCCGTCGACAGCACGCGGAGCTCGCTGATCTTCTTCTCGAGGTCGATGATCGGCCGCTCGAACTCGAGGATCATGCGATCCGAGAGCGGCGGTTGGACGGGGTCGGGCGTCGCCATAGGAAGATCGTCGGAAAGTCGGAGGGCTGCGGGAGCTAGCGTTCAGCTAGGTACCGCTCCAGGTCGGCGAGGTCAACGGCAGCAGCTTCCTGGTACCAGGTGATGGTCTCGGGTTGTGCGATCTGTCCGCGGTACCAGGACACCTGGCGGCGGGCGTAATGACGTGAATTCCTTTTGATCAGCTCGATGGCGCGCTCCCGGTCGACCGCCCCATCCGCCGCCGCGTGGAGCTCCGCGTAGCCGATCGCCTGCTGGGAGCGCAACGGGGGCCGGTAGCCGCGCTCGCGCAGCCCGGTGACCTCGGCCTCGAGGCCTGCCGCGATCATGCCGTCCACCCGGGCCTCGATGCCGCGGTAGAGCGCATCGCGCTCCGGGGTCAGCCCGACGATCCGGGTCGGGTAGCGGAGCGGCATCGATCGGTGATCGTGCTTGGCCTGGTGCACCGACATCAGCTCGCCGGTGAGCCGGAACACCTCGAGCGCGCGGATCGTACGCTTCTCGTCGTGCGGATCGATCTTCGCGGCGGCGGCGGGATCGATCCGCGCGAGCTCGGCGTGGAGCGCGGCCGTGCCCTGTGCGCGCGCCAGCTCGGTCAGCTCGGCGCGGATCTCGGGCGACGCCGGTGGGCCCGCGAACAGCCCGAGCAGCAGCGCGCGGACGTAGAGCCCGGTGCCACCGCACACGATCACCGGCTTACCGCGCGCGGCGATCTCGGCGATCGCGCGATCCGCGACCTCGATGAACCGGGCGGCGGTCATCTCCTCGTCCGGGCGCACGATGTCGACGACGTGGTGCGGGACCCGCGCCCGCTCCTCGGGCGTGACCTTGCCCGTGCCGATGTCCATGCCGACGTAGACTTGCTGCGAGTCCGCCGAGACCACCTCGCCGCCCGTGCGCTCCGCGAGCGCGAGCGAGAGCCCGGTCTTGCCGGCACCCGTCGGGCCGACGATCACCACGAGGCGCGGCGGCTGCACGAGCTCCAGTGTAGCGGGTCTCGATTGCTGAAGCCCGCGCTGCTCGGGCTTCACACGAGACGGCGGGGCGATCAGCGCCCGAACCGGCGCCCGATCTCGGCGAGCGGCAGGCGGAGCAGCAACGCGCGACCGTGCGGCGCCGGCGTCGTCGGATCGACGTCATCGAGATCGCGCAGCAGCGCCTCGGCCTCGCTCGGCGTCAGCCGATCGCCGGCGCGCACGACCGAGTGACACGCGATCTCCGCGAGCACGCGCATCACGCGCTCTGCTTTCCACGCTTGCCACGCATGGTTCGCCGACCCGTCGCGGCGGTCGTGGTTCGCCGACCCGTCGCGGTGGTCATGGTTCGCCGACCCGTCGCGGTCGAGATCGTCGTCGGCCTCGGGCTCGGGGGGCCCTTCCCGCGCCCAGCTGTCGAGCAGCCGCCGCAGCAGCTGCGCCGGATCGCCGTGCCGGATCCCGGCGGGGACCGCCTTGATCGCGATCGTGGACTTGCCGAACACCTCGGCCTCGAACCCGACCTCGGCGAGCACGTCGGCGACCCGGCCGACGAGCGCGAGCTGCGCGGCGGTCGCCTCGATCGTGACCGGAAACAGCATCCGCTGCACGGCGATGTCGCGCTCGGTGTGCCGCGCGAGCAGCCGCGCCAGCTCGACGCGCTCGTGGGCCGCGTGCTGATCGACGAGCACGAGCTCGCCCGCGGCCTCGCACACCAGGTAGGTCAGATCGAGCTGGCCGACGTACCGCAGGCTCGCGAAGTACCCGGACGTGGTGCCCGCGCTGGCGACCGGACCCGAGCCCTCGGCGAGCTCGTCCGGCGCCCCGGGCGCGGC
>JALZOI010000161.1 GCA_030857245.1 Myxococcota bacterium | reverse complement strand
GTTCGGCGCCGCGGCGTCGGTCGCGACGCTCGCCGCGACCGACACCTGGCAGCCGCTCGGCGCCGTCACGGTCGGCGCGGCCATCGTCGGTGAACCGGTCCTCGTGGTGCCGGCCGCGGGGCGCGCCGTGGTCGGCTGGGTCGCGGGGGCACAGCTCCACGTCCACGCCTACACGACGAGCTGGACGGCGATGACGCCGATCACCGTCTCGGCGGTCTCGGCCTTGAGTGTCGCCGCGCGCGGCGATGCCCTCGCGATCGCGTGGGATCAGGTCAGCGGCTCCTCGAGTGTCTACGCCGCCGTCGCCGACGGCACGAGCTGGCGGCGGCTCGGGCGGATGCTCGATGTCGATGCCGCGGGCGATGCGAGCGCGCCGGCGATCGCCCTCGACGCCGCCGCCCAACCCGTCGTCGCCTGGCGCGAGCGCATCGAGACCACCCACCGCGGCGTGATCGCGCGCTGGACCGGGACGGCGTGGCAGCTCGTCGGTGGGCCGACCTGGCTGGCGGACACGACGACGAGCCCGTCGCGACCGACGCTGGCGCTCCACGCCGGTCGCACGCCGGTCGTCGGATGGACCACGAGCGGCGAGCTCCGCGTGTCACGGCTCAACGGGCCGGGCAGCCCGGGCCCCGGCCTCACGCGCCGTTCCATCGCGGGCTGCAGCTTCTCCGCCGCCGCACCGCCCGCGCGCGTGCTGCTGACCGGCTGCTTCACGGTGCCCGCGGCGGGCAAGCCGGCCGCGCACGAGGGCCTGGTTCCCTACGATGTGATCACCGAGCTGTGGTCCGACGGCACGAAGAAGCGGCGCTGGATCGGCCTGCCGGATGGCACGGCGATGACCGCGCTCGCGAACGACTCGTGGACCGCACCGGTCGGCACGATGATCGTGAAGGAGTTCGCGATCGAATCCACGCCCGGCAACCCGCTGACCCGGGGGGCCGTCGAGACCCGCTTCCTCGTCCAGACGGCGAGTGGCTGGCAGGGCTTCACGTATCGCTGGCGCGCGAACGGGGCGGACGCGGACCTGCTGAGCGACGGCCAGTCCACCGCGGACTGGCCGCTCGACAGCGGCGGCACCTATCGCCATCTGTACCCGAGCCGCAGCCAGTGCCTGTCCTGTCATCACGGCGCGTACGGCCCGCTGCTCGGGCTGCGCAGCGCGCAGCTCGCGCGCTGGTATGACTACGCCGGCACGATCGCCGATCAGCTCGCGACGCTCGCCAGCGCCGGCGTTGCGCCGACGGCCGCGGCGGCGCCGATGATCGCGGCGCACGACGCATCGGCGACGTGGGAGCAGCGGTCGCGCTCCTACATGGCGGCGAACTGCGCGCACTGCCACAACCCGAACAACATCGCGATCAAGGACCTCCGTGACGCGACGCCGCTCGCGCAGACCCGCCTGTGCGAGACGATCACGCCCGGCGCCCCCGCCACCTCCGTGGTCTATGCGCGCGTCACGAGCCGCCCCGGCATGCCGGCGCTCGGCACGCTGATCGTCGACCCGCTCGCGGACGAGCTCCTCGCGCGCTGGATCGCGGGCATGACGTCCTGTCCGTAGTCGGCGGAAGCTGCGCCGTGTCAGTGAGCGGGAGAGATTGGCCGGGTGACCAAGAGCGCCAAGGAAGGTTGAAGGACCAGGGGCGCACCCACCGACTTTTCTTCTCTTCGAATCCTTGGCGTCCATTGGCGGCCTTGGCGGCCAATCTCCGGGGGGCTCGTCGGCGAAAGCTGCGCCGTAGGCGCACGTTGCCGGCACGCGGATTGGTCGCCAGGCTAGATCGAAAAGGAGGCACATCATGGGACATCGTCTGGATCGCGGAGACGTGATCGACATGCTCGAAGAGTCCGTCATCCGCAAGATCCCGGTGGTCGTCGAGCTTCAGGACGGCCGCAAGTTCGAGGATCGCGTCGAGGAGATCGGCAAGTGGGAAGGGGAGGACTACGTGGCGTTCGCCGCCCACGAGTTCACCCCGCTGCGCCAGATCTCGAGCTGCCAGCGAGCCTGGCCACCGGAGCTCACGTACGACGGTAAGCGGTAGACGTTTGCCACACGGTTTGCCGCCGTTTTCGCGCGCTGCGTGCGGAGTTTGGTTAGCATGGCGCGATGATCAAGCAGCTTGTCTGGGTGGTGTGTGTGTTCGCAGCAGCGTGCGGAGGCGGCGGCCTCAGCCCGGATGACCTCGCCGACGAGGTCGCGGGCGCGAGCTGCGACCAGGCGGTCCGGTGCGAGAGCGTCCCCGACCGCGCGTCGTGTGATGCGGCGGTGCAGGTCGAGGACCGCGATCTGCTGACGATCCTGGGCGCCGTCGACGACGGCACGATCAAGTACGACAAGAACGCGGCGGCCGATTGCGCCGACTTCATCGGCGACGCGAGCTGCTCGTTCGCCGGCTTCAACACCGAGAACCCGTGCCAGGACATCTTCGAAGGCACCGTGCCGGCCGGCGGCGCCTGCTTCCTCGACCTCCAGTGTGCGGGCTTCGGTGAGTGCGTGCAGACCGATGAGAACTGCGACAGCGAGCTCGCGTGCTGCCCGGGCACCTGCATGGGGACCTTCAGCGAGTCGCCGATCGGCGGCCCGTGTGATGACGATCTCCACTTCTGCGGCCCCTCGGCGTACTGCGTCGAGGCCGCCAGCGGCGCGGGCACCTGCACCGCGCTGCTCGCAGCGGGCGCCGCGTGCACCGAGCTCGATTCCTGCGTGAACCCGCTGTACTGCAACCTCAACTTCACGACCGGTACCGGCACCTGCAAGGCCGCCGCCCCGACCGGTGGCAGCTGTTCGCGCATGGACCTGCTGCCGTGCGCGGATAGCCGCGAGTACTGCGACGCGACCACGTCGAAGTGCATCAAGCGCGTCGCGGTGGGCGGCGCGTGCGGCACCGGGATCAGCTGTGTCGGCTACGCGTCGTGCATCAACATGGTCTGCGTCTCCGACCTCAAGGCCGGCGAGGCCTGCCAGGCCGAGACCGGACCGGACTGCCTCGGCGACCTCGAGTGCATCGGCGGAACCTGCCAGATCCCGCCGGTCGGCGCGAGCTGCCTCTAGACCTCGCGGACCTGGGCGGCGTCGGCGATGATGTTCGGCGGCTGATCGGGCGCCGGCGGATCGTCGATCTGCGGCGGCGGATTGCCCGGCTCCGGCGGCCGCGCCGGCGGATCGATCCGGGGTGGCTCGCCCGGCGGTGGATCGCCCTGCGGCGGCTGCTTGTGCGGATCCCGCTGCGGCGGCTCCGGCTGCGGATCACGCCGCGGCGGGTGGCTCGGCTGCGGCGGGGTGCTCGGATCCGGCTGGGCCGGTCCGGGCGGGGCGTCGCGGCGAGGTGGTTCAGGATTGATCGCGCGGATCTGCGCGGTGAGCGGTGTTGCATCGATCATGGAGGGCTCCGGGGATGTTTGTGGCCCACGATGCAAGTGCCGTGGGCGCTCCGCGCGCGCACCAGGTCGCCACGCGAGCTCCGGGCAGGCCTCGCTGGACGTCGCGCGGGGGCATTCGCGTGGTGCGTGTGGGTACGACCGCTGGCGCGACGGCCGAGCGCCTCGGCACAGCTCGACGCGATCGCGCCGGGGCATCCGCTGGCACGGGCGATGCTGGACGTCGGGTCATGGACATCCTTACCTGGCTCATCGTTGGTCTCGTCGCTGGCGTGCTCGCATCGCTCATCGTTGGCGGTTCGGGCTATGGCATCATCGGTGACATCGTCGTCGGCATCGTCGGCGCGTTCATTGGTGGCTTCGTGTTCCGGGAGGCAGGCTGGAGCGCCCCGTTCGGTGGCCTCGCCGGCACGATCTTCGTCGCCTTGATCGGCGCGATCATCTTGCTGGTGATCCTCCACCTGGTGAGGCGCGGCGGCTCGAGACGGGTATAGCGGTCGGGCCTCGGGTCGCTCCGCCACGGCTGGTGCGATCGCGGCGCAAACTGCGCATTCCCGTGGACGTTCGGGAGGATACCGGCGCTGCCTGACGACTCGATCGGCCAGCCCGGGCCGCTCGCAACTCCGCGGATCCAGGCGATCGGGCGCCGGCACACCCCATGCTCAGGCGGCACTCGCCTCCATGAAGCTCCTCGCGTCGCTGCTCATCGCGCTCTCGTTCACCGCCATCGGCTGCGCCGACGTGCCCACCGAGGAAGATCCCGAGTACGGCTCGGGCGAGGGTGTCGACTTCGACGAGGACAACCCGAACGTCCCGCTCGACGACGGCAAGTCCGACCTGCCGCGCTACGCGGTCCCCACCGACCTCCCGGCCCTGGTCGCGCCCGAGATCATCGTGTCGCTCGACGGCCTGACCGTCCACCTGTTCGACCGCGCCACCGGCTTCCAGGCGGTCTACCCGGCCGGCGTCGGCACGAAGACCGCGGGCAAGAGCATCACCCCGACCGGGCACTTCGCGACCGGCCCGAACAACGCTGATGCGTGGTGGTACGTCAATCGCCGGACCGTCCCCGACTACTTCGGCGGCTTCCCGTTCCTCCGCCTCACGGCTCGCAACACGGTCGGCGCGAACACCTACGCGCTGCACGGCCCGATCACGCCCGACCTCATCCGCGGCTACGTCTCGCACGGCTGCGTGCGGATGGCGTCGAACGACATCATCCGGCTGTTCTGGATGGTCAAGCCGCACGAGTCGATCCCGGTCACCATCCAGCGCGAGGTCGAGCGCGACGCCGCGGGCGCTCGCGTGGACGTCGGCAAGGTGCCGGCGCTGTGGGCGCCCGGCGCCGCGATCAGCTTCGGCGCCTCGGTCGGCCCGCGTCGCTAGCCGCTCGTCGCGGGCCGCGCTACCGAGCCGGATCGACGTCGAGCGGCGCGCTGAGGTCGGGCTCGAGATCGGGACCGACCGGCACGATCCGCGATGGGTTCACCGTCGGCTGGCTCCAGTAGTAGTGAATCTTGATGTGATCGAGCTGGCAGGTGTGCCGGATCCCGGGGTGCTGGTACATCCGCCGCGTGAACCGCCACAGGTTCGGCAGGTCACGGAGGCGGCGCAGGTTCGTCTTGAAGTGGCTGTAGTAAACGACGTCGAAGCGCAGCAGCGTCGTGAACATCGCGACGTCGGCCGCGGTCATCTCGGCGCCGCACAGATACGGCTGGCTGCCGAGCACGCCTTCCCAGTGGTTGAGCGCGTCGAACAGCTCGGTGACCGCGCCGTCGTACGCCTCCTGGCTGGTGGCGAACCCGCAGCGGTACACGCCATTGTTGATCGGCGCGTAGATCGCGTCGAGTGCGTGGTCGATGTCGGCGCGCCGCTCCTCGGGGGCCAGCGTCGCGACGAGCGGCTGCTCGGCCAGCGCCGCGAAGTCGACGTCGAGGATCCGCATGATCTCGCGGGACTCGTTGTTGACGATCGTGTTGCGCTCGCGATCCCAGAGCACCGGCACGGTCACCCGGCCGGTGTAGCGGGGATTCGCGCGCAGGTAGACCTCCTGCAGGAGCGCCGCGCCGCCGATCGGATCGGGATCCGCGGCGCGCATGCGCCAGCCCTCGTCCGGCATCTTCGGGTCGACGACGGTCACCGAGATCGCTCGCTCGAGCCCGCGCAGCGAGCGCACGATCAGCGTCCGATGCGCCCACGGGCAGGCGTACGAGACGTAGAGGTGATAGCGGCCGGCCGCCGGCTCGGGCGCCGTGTCCCGGAACCGCGAGGCGGGGCGGTTGAAGGCGCCCTTCGCATCGGGCTCGTACCAGCCGGAGTGCCACTTGCCGTCGACGAGCTGTCCCATGGTCGAGGCGTAGCACGGCAGATCGGATCGGCCGTCGCCACCTCCGCGAAGCCCGACGGCGACTCCCAAAATCCCGTTCAACTCGGTTATAGATGCGTCCGATGAGGACTACGAAGCGTGTCGTGATGGCGCTGATCTTGGTGGTGGGGTCATGCGCGTCGGCGAAGGACGACGCGGCACCGGCGCCCACCCCGGCTCGCGAGCTCGGGTCGGGCAGCGCGCGGATCCGCGGGGGTGGCATCCGCATGGACGTGCAGCTCGGCCGGCCGTTCGCGCAGCGCCCGGCGAAGCAGGGCTCGATCGTCGTGAAGCCGCGCGCGGTGGTGACGCCGTGAGGCACCGGATCTGGCTCGCCCTGGTCGCCGCGGCGATCGCGTCGGCCTCGGCCGCGGCGGAGGTACCGACGACGGTCGGCTTCACGGCGCGGCTCGTCGATGACGAGAGCGGCGAGGCGCTCACCGGTTCGCATCGCTTCCGGTTCGAGCTGTTCGATGCCGCGACCGGCGGCGCGTCGATCTGGTTCGAGGGCCGGCAGCTCGATGTCGAAGACGGCGGCGCGCTGTTCACCGACCTCGGGGAGACCAAGCCGCTCGGCGCGGCGATCTTCAGCGGGCCCGCGCTGTGGCTCGAGGTCACCGTCGACGACAAGCGCATGGAGCCGCGGATCGCGCTCGCGACCGTGCCGTACGCGTTCCGCGCCGCCGCGGCGAGCGACGCCGACAAGCTCGGTGGCAAGACGGCCGCAGAGCTCCAGGCGCGCGTCACCGGGACGTGCAGCGCCGGCAACTTCGTCATCGGCGTCAACGACGACGGCACCGTCGTGTGTGCACCCGATCTGTCGGGCTCCGGCGACATCACCGACGTCGTCGCCGGCTCGGGGCTCGCGGGCGGTGGCGCCGCCGGTGCGGTCACGCTGTCGCTGCAGACCTGCGCGATGAACCAGGTGCTGAAGTGGACCGGCGCCGCGTGGGAGTGCGCGGCCGATGCGACCGGCACCGGCGACATCTCCGCGGTCACCGTCGGCGCGGGTGGCGGGCTCGCGGGCGGCGGCACGAGCGGCGACGTCGCGCTCTCGCTCCTCACGACCTGCGGCGCGGGCCAGGTGCTCAAGTGGAGCGGCGCGATGTGGGTGTGCGCGAACGACATCGATACCGATACCAACGCGGGCGGCGACATCACCTCGGTCACGACGAGCGCCGCGAGCGGCCTCATCGGCGGCGCTGCGACCGGCGATGCGGCGCTGTCGCTGCTGACCACGTGCGCGAACGGCCAGCTCCTCAAGTGGAACGGCAGCGGCTGGGCCTGCGCGAACGACAACGACGTCGACACCAACGCCGGTGGCGACATCACCGACGTGTTCGGCGGCGCCGGCTTGACCGGCGGCGGCTCGTTCGGCGCGGTCACCGTCGACGTCGGAGCGGGTACCGGCATCACCGTGTCGGCGAGTGCGGTCGCGCTCGACACCGCGTTCACCGATGCGCGCTACGTCAATCCGACCGGCGACACGATGTCGGGTGCGCTCGACATGAACCAGCAGCGCGTGACGAACCGCGGTTGCCCGGCGCTCCACACGCGGATCGGTCCCGGCCTGTGCACCGAGAGCAGCGACGCGCTCGGCTTCACGTTCACGGGCTGCGCGAACCGCTGCCGCGCGCAGGGCACGCACATGTGCTCGTCGGGCGAGATGCGCGCGATCATGACGTCGGGCGTGACGCTCACGACCTCTTTGGTGCTCGACTGGATCGACGATCAGGATGCGCCCGGCAGCGCGCTGTTCGTGGCGAGCACGAACACCGAGAGCCCGGAGGGTGCGCGAGCGACGTCGACCTCCTCGTACTGCCGCTGCTGCGCGAACGTGGAGTAGAGTCGCGCCATGCTTTGCCCGGGGTGCACGCAGGAGATGGTCCAGATCGAGATCCATTCGATCGAGATCGATCGATGTCCCGCCTGTGGCGGCATCGCGCTCGACAAGGGCGAGTCGGAGCGCATCGACTCGCTCGGGCTCGCGCACGTGATCGAGGGTGGCGTCGCCGCCGCCCACGCCCATCGCCCGACGACCGCGCACTGCCACGCGTGCAAGGCCGACATGGTCGCGCTGCGCGGCGCCGGCGACGTGGAGTACGACTGGTGTCACGGCTGCGAGCGGCTGTTCTTCGATCGCGGCGAGCTCAGCGCGTTCGACGCGTTCGTCGACAGCTGAGCCCGGCCGTCGCGGTGTGTGGGCGCGTGTAGGTAGCACCCGGGCGGCTGCACATCGTCGGTTGCGGTGCCCCGGAACGGCCCCGACGGACCAGGTAACCCACCGAAACGGCTCGGGTGCGACCGGGCATGGTCCGTGAAGCATGGGCCCGCATGCGGTGCACTCACGTCCTCGGCCTGATCGTCGCGCTCGCGGCGAGCTTCGCGTCCGCCGCGCCGGTTCGCGCGGAGTCGATCGTCCGCGATGATCTCGAACGCGTCGGCTGGATCGAGCCCGGCCCGGTGTTCCTGACCGCAGCGCAACGGCGGGCGCGCGCCGAGCTGATCCGCGACACCGCCGCCGAGGCCGGGATGACGAACGCCGCGCTGCTCGCGGGGATCGGCGAGGTCGAGACCAACTTCGCGCACTGCTGGTCGGAGGCGACGTGGGCGTGCAAGGGCCCCAACTCCGCGTCGTGCGGCGGCGGTCCGGTGATCGCCGGTGCGTCCGATGGGCCGTGCTCGATCCAGCAGGGCGGGCTCGGCATGTTCCAGTTCGACGCGGGGACGTTCACGCAGACCATCGCGACCTACGGTCCGGGCATCGTCACGCTGCAGGGCAACGTCAACGCGGTGATCCCGTTCCTCGTCAAGCGGGCGGTCGAGTCGGTCAGCGGCGTCACCACCGCGGCCGAGGCGCTCGCGTGGATGAACTCGATCACGATCCGCGACGGCGACCCGAAGTACGAAGCGTGGCTGTACTTCGTGTCGTGGCGCTACAACGGCTGCAAGGGCTGCACGACGCAGCAGAACAAGTATCGCGCCGGCACCAACAAGCTGCGCGACGAGTTCGGCCCGGACTTCTGGAAGCGCGCGCCCGAGCCGGCCGCGTGCGCCCCGATCCCCGCGGACGGCCGCACGATCGACGAGACCGACAGCTGCTTCCGCAAGCAGGGCACCCCGACCTCCTGGTACCCCGGTGATCGCGGGATGGCCGGCGCGTGCCTGTTCACGTACGCGACGGACGAGGCCGAGCCCGACAACCAGGCGACGTGGGAGCTCCGCGTCGAGGCGCCCGGGCGGTATCGCGTCGAGGTCTACACCGACGGTGGTGACCTCGGGCAGACCCGCAAGGCCCGCTACGTCGTGACGCACTCCGGCGGCACCACCGAGGTGCGCATCGACCAGACCGCGGTGGATGGCTTCCAGTCGCTCGGCGACTTCGAGCTCGTCGACGGCAAGCCGTTCTCGGTCACGCTCGGCGACAACACCGGCGAGCCGTACAGCTCGAGCGCCAAGGTCGGGATCATGTTCGATGCCGTCCGCGTCGGGCTCGCGCCCGAGGACGACGGCGACGACGGCGAGGGCGGCTGCGCCACCGGCGGCGGTGGCTCGAGCGGCTCGCTCGTGCTGGTCGGCCTCGGCCTGGTCACGCTGCTGCGCCGGCGCCGCGTTCGCTAGCGCCTCTCAGGTCACGTGGGCGGCGCTAGCCGACGAACGTGATCTGCCACTCGCGGACGTCGCCGTCGACGGTGACGTCCACGACGGCGCCGGTCTTCTTGCCGAGCACGGCGCGGCCGATCGGCGAGGCCGGCGTCACGACGGAGAGGTGACCGTCGCCACCGGGGCCGGTCAGCGACACGCCCGCGCCGACCGGGGCGAGGAAGAAGGTCCGGCCTTCGCCGCTCTCCTCGTCCTCGATCTCGACGATCGCGCCCACCGAGATCGCCGAGGTCGGCGGGAGGCTGCCCGGCTTGAAGGTCGCGAGCGCGTCGGCATCCGCGATCGCCTGCTGCGCGCGTCGCTGCTGCGCGCGGCCGAGGCTCTGGAGCTGGTGGGCGGCGCGGGCATCCTCGCGCTTCTCGTCGGGCGTCGCGCCATCGCGGGCCTCGGCGGCCGCGGCGTCGCGCGATGACAGGGCGGCACGCGCGGAGGTCTCGAGCTGGCGCACGAGCTGAGCGACAAGCTCTGTCTTGTCCATCCCGGAATCGTCCCGCGCGCCCCGGCGCGGCGCAAACTTTGTGCGATCGCGGGCGGCGCGGCGGTCAGGACGGGGCGGGCGCGTCCGGTTCGGCGGGCGGCGCCGCCGACGTGTGGTCGTGGATCACCTTCCAGCCCTCGGGCCGGCGCTCGAGCACGACCGAGAACACGCCGCGACCGTCGCTCGGGCTGTGCGTCAGCACCCAGGTCCCGAGCACGACCGCGCCGTCGCTGCCGACCGCGTCGATCGACAGCACCTCGAAGGCGAGCGTGCCCATCGCTGTTGGCTCCCTGAAGCTCGCGCCTGATGCGCGAGTGAGATCGCGCGCATAGCGCAGCTGGTAGGCATCGAAGGTGGCCTGCCAGCCCCGCCGGACCTTGCTGCCCGACGTGAACACCAGCGCGTCGGTCCGCGCGTAGCCGGCCATGTACGCGGCGAGATCGCCGCGGTTCCACGCGGTGACCTGCGCGTCGAGCACGGCCTGGACGGCCACCCGGTCGGTGGGCTGGAACCCGCGCACGGTCGGCCGGCCCGTGGCGCAGCCGACGATCAGCAAGAACACGAGGGGGGCGACGAGAGAGCGGCGGCTTCGCATCGGCGGACGATCCCGCAGATCGTCCGCGCGCTCCATCGGCGCGCTACGCTTCCAGCGGTGGCGCGCTTCGAACGGGACGGCGACCGCTTCGAGATCACCTCGGAGGCCGCCGGCTATCGCGAGCAGCAGCGCGCCCGGCTCGCGGCGGGCTGGGCGCGCGTCTGCGACCCGCGCTGCGAGGACCGGCTCGATGGTGAGCCGCGCGATCCGGTGCTCGAGGAGGCGCTGCGCACCGATCCGTACGACACCGCAGCGATCCTGGTCTACGCCGACTGGCTGCAGCAGCGCGGGCATCCGCGCGGCGCCCTGATCGCGGTGCAGCACGCGCTGGCGACGCGTCCGGACGAGGCGGCGCTGCTCGAGGAGGAGCGCCGGTTGCTCGGCGGCACCCGCTCGCTGATCTCGACGCCGCTGCTCGCGCACCTCGAGCAGCGGCGCGTGCGTCCCGGCGAGGGCTCGGTCGAGATCACGGCACGCAACTCGTTCAGCGGCGGCCAGCTGGGCTGGGATCACGGCTTCGTCCGCTGTGCGAAGGTCCACGTGTGGCGGCGTGGCGCCGACGAGGATCTGCTGTGGGAGCTGCTGCGGCACCCGTCCGCGCGGTTCCTCGCCGAGCTCGAGCTGCGCGTCCCGGTCGAGCGCGATCTCGACCTCGTGACGGCGCTGCTCCTCCACGGCCCGTGCGCGCCGCTCCGCGACCTCGAGATCGTCGCGGACCTCGATCGCGACGACGATCCGCGGACCCTCGCGCTGGCGGGGCTCGGGACCGCGTACCCCGGCATCCAGGAGCTGCACCTCTCCGCCGATCACGTCCGGCTCGGCGAGCTCGCGCTGCCGGAGCTGCGCTACCTCGGCCTCGTCACGCAGGGCACCGGTGACGACGTCGAGGGCGCTCTCGGCGGTGCGCCGCGACCCGTCCTCGAGGAGCTCGCGGTCACGCTGAAGGATGTGCGGCGGCTCGCCGCGACCCTCGAGGACGCGCGATGGCCGCGGCTTCGCGTGCTGCGCGCGCGGTGCGCGGTGACCTCCGTCGCCGAGCTGGGTCGCGCGCTCGGTCGATCGTCCGTCGCCGCGCAGCTCGAGGTCCTCGACCTCTCCGAGACCCAGCTCGGCTCCGAGGCGGTGCGCGTGCTCGTCGAGCAGCGCCTGCGGTTCCCGCGGCTGCGCACGCTGCAGGTGCGGCCGGACTTCGTCGCCCCGGGCGACGTCACGCGGCTGCGCGAGGCGGGGTTCCCGGTCGACGCGTCATCCACGGCCGCGGACGGACGTGGTGACCGACGCGGTGACCGGCTCGGCGACCGCGTCAGCGTCGACTAGGGCCTGTCCCTGATTGGTCGTGACCGTGATCGTGGCCGTGATCGGGCCCGTGATCGTGGCCGTGCACGTGAACGGGAACGCTACCGTGATCGTGATCGCCCCCCTTGACGATCAGGGGTCGAT
>JALZOI010000160.1 GCA_030857245.1 Myxococcota bacterium | reverse complement strand
GGGTCGGCCAGTCGCCCGCCACGACCGGCGAGCGCGTCGCGTCGAGCCAGCCGATCGCGGCGCGCAGGTTGGCGAGCGCGATCGCCTGCGCACTCTGCGCTTGCGCGAGGGCGGAGCGGGCATTCGCGGCGCGCGCCTGCGCCTGCACGACCTCGATCGGATCCTTCGCCTGCGCCGCGACGAACTTGCGGGCCTGGTCGAGGTGCGTCTCCTCGCTCGTGACCGTGGTCTCGGCGACCGCGATCAGCCGCTGCCGGGCCACCGCCTCGAGGTATGCGACCTCGACGTTGGTGCGGACGTCGATCAGGTTCGTGTCGATCCCGGAGGCCGAGGCCTCGGCCGCGAGCTCGGCGGCGCGGATGCTCGCGGCGGTCTGGCCGAAGTCATAGAGTCGCCAGCTCGCCTGCGCCCCGAGCCCGGTCGACGCCGACGGATCAAAGAACCCACCGCACGTCGCGTCCTCGTTCGGCGCGGCGCACGGCCGGGCCAGCGTCGAGCCGGCGGCGATTGTGGCCGACAGGTTCACCGTGGGCCGGCGCGCGACCCGGGCCAGATCGACGCGCGCGCGCGCCGCCTCCACGGACGCCCGGCTCGCGCGCATCGCGGGCTGCTGCTGCTGGGCGAGCTCGAGAGCGCGCTCGAGCGTCAGCACCTCGCGGGCGGGCTGCGCCGCCGCGGGCGAGGACACCAGCGCGAGGATCACGAGGGAACGACGGATCGACTTCATGTCTCGTACCTCAGAGCAGTGATCGGATCGAGGCGGGAGGCGCGGATCGCGGGGTACAGCCCGAAGCCAACGCCGACGCCGCCCGCGACCCCGAAGGCCACGGCGGCGGTCTCCGCGGGGAAGATCATCTTCCACCCGAAGTAGCCGGCCATGTAGTGCGCCGCGCCGTAGCCGAGCGCCAGCCCGAGCGCGCCACCGACGGCGGCGAGCACGAGCGACTCGACGAGGAACTGCGTCATCACGTCCTTGGGCTTCGCACCGACGGCCATGCGGATCCCGATCTCTCGGGTTCGCTCGATCACGCTGACCAGCATGATGTTCATGACGCCGATGCCGCCGACGAACAGCGAGACGCCAGCGACGATCGCGAGCAGCGTCGCGATCCGCTCCGTCGAGTCCTGCTGCGCCTTCGCCCACTCGGCGGGGTTGCGGATCCGGAAGTCATCCTCGGCGGCGCTGTCGAGCTTGTGCCGATCGCGCAGGATCCCGGTGATCTGCGCCATCGTCCGCTCGGCGACGTCGTCCGTCGTCATCGAGACCAGGAGCTGGCCCCGGAAGTACTTCGCGACGCCGCGATCGATCTTCTGCTGGAACGTCTTCACCGGCATCAGCATCGTGTCGTCGTTGTCGCCCATCGGGCCCTGGCCCTTGGACGTCAGCACGCCGATCACCTCGTACGGCTGCCCGTTGACGCGGATGGTCTGCCCGACCGCCGTCGCCGTGCCGAACAGCTGGGTCGCGACGGTCTTGCCGATCACCGTCACCTTGGCGTTCGAGTTGCCGGTGTCCTCGTCGAACACGCTGCCCTCGGCCGCCTCCCAGTTGCGGATCTTGAACCACGTCGCGTCGGTGCCGATCACGCTGGTGTTCCAGTTGCTGTCCTCGGAGACGACCTGGGTGCGGGTCTGCAGCACGGGCGCGATCCACTTGATCGTCGGGACCTCGCCGCTGCCGAGCGCCTTGACGTCGTCCCACGTCAGCGACGCGCCGCCGCCGGCACCCGCGGACGGCCCCGGGCCACCGCTGCGCTGGTTCGTGACGATCAGGACGTTGGTGCCCATGCTCTGGAACACCTGCTTGACCGCCTCCTGCGCGCCGCGCCCACTCGACACCATGGCGATGACCGCGCCGATCCCGAACACGATGCCGAGCATCGTCAGCAGCGTGCGGACCTTGTTGCGCCACAGCGCGCGGAGGGCGAGCTTGAAGGTGGTGAGGAGGCTCACGCGGCCACCTCCGCCTTGACGGGCTCCTGCCGCTTGTCGTCGATCAGCAGCCCATCGCGCAGCGTGATCACGCGCGCGGCATACGCTGCGATGTCGGTCTCGTGGGTCACCAGGATCACCGTCTTGCCCTCGGCCACGAGGCCCTGGAGGATCACCATCACCTCGTAGGAGGTGCGGGTGTCGAGGTTACCGGTCGGCTCGTCGGCCATGATGATCGGTGCCTCGGTGACGAGCGCGCGCGCGATCGCGACCCGCTGCTGCTGCCCACCCGACAGCTGGTTCGTATGGTGGTCCTCGCGCCCCGCGAGGCCGACGCGCTCGAGCGCGGTCATCGCGCGCTTGTGGCGCAGCCGGCCGGGCACGCCCTGGTACATCAAGGGCATCTCGACGTTCTCGAGCGCGCTCGTGCGCGACAGCAGGTTGAAGCTCTGGAACACGAAGCCGATCATCCGGCCGCGCACGTCGGCGAGCTCGGAGCGCGACAGCCGCGCGACGTCCTTGCCATCGAGCTGGTAGCTGCCCTTCGTCGGCTGATCGAGGCAGCCCATGATGTTCATCATCGTCGACTTGCCCGAGCCCGACGTCCCCATGATGGCGACCGCCTCGCCGGGCGCGATCGTCAGATCCACGCCGCGCAGCGCGTGCACGAGGTTGTCGCCCATCGCGTACGTGCGCTCGATCCCGCGCATCTCGATCAGCGAAGGCGCCATCAGAACGCGCCCACGCGGCGGTTGGGAGCGGCCGACACGCCGCTGATCTCGGTGATCAGCTGGTCGCCGGGCTGGAGGTCGCCTTCGAGCAACTCGGTCGCCGAGCCATCCGTGAGGCCCGGCTTGACGAGCACCATCGTGGGCTGGCCGCCCTCGAGCTTCCACAGCGGCTTCCGGTCGCCGAAGTCGGGGCGGCCATCCGCGCCCATCTTCATGCCGCCGCGCCCCTCGCGGCCCGACCCGCCGGAGCCGCGGTCACCGCCCGCGTTCGACCCGCGCGCGCCCGAGCCGCGACGCCCGGCGCCCGAGCCGCGGCCACTCGCGCCCCGCATCGCCATCACCTGCTCGCGGGACGGCTTGAAGCGCAGCGCCGAGTTCGGGATCTTGATGGCGTCCGCGACCTGCGCGAGCACGAACGTCACGTTGGCGGTCATGCCGGGACGCAGCAGCTTCTCGGCGTTGTCGACGTCGATCACGGCATCGTACGTGACGACCCCCGACGTGGTGGTCGGCGCGTTGCGGACCTGCCGGATCACGCCCTCGAACTGCTGGCCGGAGAAGGCGTCCACCGTGAACGTCGCCTTCATGCCCTCCTGGAGCCGGCCGACGTCGGCCTCGGCGACCGCGGTGTTGATCTGCATGCGCGCGAGATCCTCGGCGATCGTGAAGAGCGTCGGCGCCGACAGCGACGCCGCGACGGTCTGGCCGACATCGACGGCGCGCGACAGCACGGTGCCGTCCACCGGCGAGTAGATCGTGGCGTAGGAGAGGCTCGTGCGGGCCTGCTTGAGGTTCGCCGCCGCCTGGTTGACCTGCGCCTTCGACGCATTCAGCGTGGCGAGCGCGACGTCCCGCGCGACCTCGGCGGACTCGACAGTGGCGCCGGCCACCAGCGCCTGGTCCTGCAGCGTCTTCTGGCGCGCGTGCTGGCGCTGCGCATCGGCGACCTGCACGGCGGAGCGCTTCTGGTTCGCGACCGCGAGATCGTAGGCGGCCTGCGCCTGGTCGATCTGCGCCTGCAGCACCGACGCGTCGAGCTTCGCGATCAGCTGCCCCTTCTTGACCTGGTCGTTGAAGTCCGCGTGGAGCTCGACGACGCGCCCCGAGACCTGGGCGCCGACGAGCACGGTGCTGCGCGCGGACAGCGTCCCGCTCGCGGTGACCTGCGCCGCGATCGCGCCCTGGCCGACGGGGACCGTCTGGTAGGTGATCGGCGTCGGGCCCTTGGCCCACGGCTTCTTGAGGATCAGGAAGGCGGCTCCGCCGACGACGATGGCGAGGACGATGATCCGAGGGATCCAGCGTTTGAGCTGCACGGTAACCACAGTGTCACTCCCCTACGAAGGCGTCATTGCGCGCGTATTGCTAAATGTTTCAGCAGATCCTGCGCCGTCATGCCGCCGTCGGGACGTCGAGCACGGCCTTGGTGCCCTGACCGGGCGCGGACTCGAGGGTGACCTCACCGCCGTGCGCGCGAGCGATCCGGCGGGCGAGTGCGAGCCCGAGCCCGACGCCGCCGGTGCGCCGGGTCCGGCTGCCATCGGCGCGCCAGAACGGGGTGAACGCCTGCTCGAGCTCCTCGGGCGTCATGCCGATGCCGCGATCGCAGATCTCGAACGCCACGTGCGAGCCATTCGGGTGGACGGCGAGCCGCACCGGCGCCGCCGGGTCCGAGTACTTCGCGGCGTTGTCGAGCAGGTTGTCGAGGGCGCGCCGCAGCAGCAGCGGATCGCATGAGATGTCGCGATCGCCCGCGGTCACGGCGGTCTCGAGCGTGCGTCGGGGATGCCGGGTCGCGAACCGCTGCGCCGCCTTGCCGGCGAGCTCGGAGACCCGCGCGGAGCGCCGCGTCAGCTGCGCGTGCTGGCCATCGAGGCGCGCGGTGGTCAAGATGTCCTCGATCAGCTGATCGATCTCGTCCAGATCGCAGCCAACATCGGCGAGCACGTCCTTCGACGCGACGGGATCCTCGGCGGCCAGCTCGAGGGCGACGCGTATCCGGGCGAGCGGCGTGCGCAGCTCGTGGGAGACGTCGGCCATCAGCTGGCGCTGCGCCTGCATCACCCTCGACGTCCGCTCGGCCATGTCGTCGAACGCGCGCCCGACGTCACCGAGCTCGTCGTTGCGGGCGAGATCGGCGCGCGCGGCGATCTCGCCGGCGCCGAACCGGCGTGCCGCGGTGGCGAGCTGATCGAGCGGGCGCGCGAGCCGGCGCGCGAACCACACGGACGCCGCGCCGACGAGGACGAGCATCGCGGCGCAGATCGGCAGCACGTACGTCCAGGGGAAGCCCGGTCGCTTCGGCGCGTAGACGCCGATCATGGTGGCGTCGTCACTGCGGACGACGATGCGACCGCGCGAGAGCGCCCACTTGTCGCGCCGCAGGAGGTCGCGCTCCTCGGCGGTGGGGCGCTCGAGCGGCGGCTCCACGGTGGTGCGGAGCTGCGCGCCGTCGATGGAGAAGATCGTCAGCTTGCCGCGCAGGCGGGGCTCGATGCGCGCCATGCTCTCGGCGAAGCCGCCCGCGTCCTTGAGTGACCACCGATCGAGCATGTACTGGAACAGCGCGGCCTGCGGCTCGAGGTAGCGCGCGCCGCGGGTGTAGCGCGGCAGGATCAGCAGCGCGGCCATGATGGCGATCGAGAGCGCGGCGGCGAACGCGTAGACCCGGAACACGAGGCGGCGGCGAGGCTCCACTAGCGCTCTCCGGCGAGCAGGTAGCCGACGCCGCGCACGGTCTTCAGGATCTTCGGGCTGCGGCTGTCATCGCCGAGCTTCGCTCGCAACCGCGAGACGTGGACGTCGATCGAGCGGTCGAACGACAGCTCGGCGGAGCCCTTCGCGAGATCGAGGAGCTGCTCGCGCGACAGCACGTGGCCGGGCCGCTGGGCGAGCGCGCGCAGGATCGAGAACTCGTACGCGGTGACCTCGATCGGCTTGCCGTCGAGCGTGACCGTCATCCGCTGCGGATCGAGCGCGAGCCCACCGACGTGGATCATCTGCTTCGCCGGCCCGGCCTGCCCGCGCACGCGGCGCACCGTCGCGCGGATCCGCGCGAGCAGCTCGCGAGGCGAGAACGGCTTCGTGACGTAGTCGTCGGCCCCGACCTCGAGCCCGAGCACGCGATCCGCCTCCTCGCCACGCGCCGTGACCATCACGATCGGGACGTCGGTGCGGGAGCGCAGCTCGCGCGCGACCTCGATGCCGTCGCGGCCGGGCAGCATGAGGTCGAGCACCACGCAGTCGTACTGGCGGCGCAGCGCCTCCGCCTGGCCTTCGAGCCCGTCGCTGGCGATCGTGACGACCACGCCGTGGCTCTCGAGGTAGCGCGCCGTGAGCTGCGCGAGCCGCAGGTCATCCTCGACGAGGAGGACCTTGATGGTGGCCTGCAGGATCTCGCTCACTCGCGAAGTAGACCATGGCTCGTCGAGACGCCCGCCCGGGTTCACACTTCTTCGTCAGCGCGCATCCGACGAGCTCGGGTCACGTGGGTGCGTCAGCCACGTGCGCGGGGTGGTCGCAGTGGCGCGCGAGGAGCGCCAGGAGCTCCTCGAGGTGGAGCGGCTTCTTGAGGTGCCCGGCGGTCCCGAGCTCGCGTGCGACCTCGACCACGTCGCGGCTCGCCGAGATCACCACCACCGGGATCCGGGACAGCCGGGGATCGGCGAGCTGGCACCGGCGGAGCTCGCGGCCGTCCATCACGGGCATCATCAGCTCCAGGATGATCACGCGTGGAGGCCGGCGGCACCGAGGACCTCGAGCGCCGCGCGACCGTGGCCCGCCGCGCTCGCGACGTAGCCGTTGTCCTCGAGCAACTCCACGAGGCTCTCGCGGATCAGCTCGTCGAGGTCGGGTCGAGGCCGGAGCCGTGGTCCCGGACGGTGAGGACGGCGCGATCGGCGACCGTCGCGAGCCCGAGCTCGATGGGGTGACCGGCGCCGTACTTGACGCGTTCGACATCAGGTTGCTGATGACCTGGGCGAGGCGCACGCGATCGAACGCGCCGCGGACCGGCTCGGCGCACGTCAGCTCGAGGGTGCAGCCTGCCTTCGCGGCCGAGGGCTGGAACGTCTCGAGGGTCTCGCGCACGACGCTCGCGAGCTCGAAGTCCTCGATCGCCAGCACCAGCCGGCCGGTCGCGATCCGCGAGACGTCGAGCAAGGTCTCGATCAGATCGGAGAGCCGCTCGCCGCTCGCGTGCGCCCGCTGCAGCTTGTCGGCGAGCCGCGGGTCGGGACGGTCGGCGCGTCCGAGCAGGCCCGCGAGCTGGAGCTGGAGGCCGGCGAGCGGCGTCTTGAGCTCGTGCGAGACGATCGAGAGGAACGCCTCGGGCAGGTAGAAGACGTCGATCCGCTCACCGATGATCTCCGCCGCGGCGTAGCCCTTCGCGAGCTGGGCGCCGGGGTTCCAGGTCTCGATGCGGCCGGTGGGGTCGAGCATGAAGCTCGCGTAGTCGCGCACGCTCCCGACGAGCAGCTTCAGCTTGAGCTCCGTCTGCCGGAGCTGATCCCGGGCCTCGAGCTGCGCGACGCGCGGGGCGTGCTGTTGCGCCAGCGCCTCGGCGCGGCGCAGCGCAGCGGTCGACGCGCGGAGCTCTCCCTCGACGACGAGCCGGCGGGCGATCTCGGCGCCGAGGGCGATCACCACGACGGGCTCGCCGGCCGCCAGTCCACCCGCGACGTACTCGATGACGCGCTGCGCGAGGAAGGCGTCGGACGCGTAGAACTGGGCTGCGTGGTCCGGCGCGGGGGTGGTGCCGTTGGACGTCATGGCGAAGCGGCACGCCAGGATGCAAGGACCGCGCGAACCCGCACACCTTCGCTGGCCGTCGCGCCGGTCGAGGCTCCTGGTTGGACTCGGCTCCACGATCAGGACGAGGGCGCGCCGACGGCGCAGTGAGGCGACGCGTCGCCGTTCATCGCCCCGGTCACTCGAATAGCTTGCCGAGCGTGGCCTCGAGCAGCTCGAAGCGGAACGGCTTCGGCAGGTACGCGTCGGCCTGCACGGGCCCCTTGCGGTCGCGATCGTAGCCCGTGCACAGCACGATCGGCAGCAGCGGGCGAGTCTGGCGGAGGGACGCGACGACCTCCGCGCCGTTCATCCGCGGCATCGTGAGATCGACGAGCACCGCGTCGACCGTCCGGGTCGCGACGATCTCGAGCCCGGCCACGCCGTCCGCGGCGGTGAGGGCGATGTAGCCGAGGTCCTCGACCATGCGCGCGACGACATCGCGGACGAGCTCCTCGTCGTCGATCACGAGCACGGTGCGGCGCAGCACCCCCGGGACGACGACCGCCTCCTGCGCGATCTGGGTCGCGGCGGCGGGCCACAGCACGCCGAAGCTCGAGCCCTCACCGGGCGCCGAGCGGAGGCGGAGCCCACCCCCGTGGGCGCGCACGATCCCGAGCACCGCGGCGAGGCCGAGGCCATGCCCGGTGGCCTTCGTCGTGAAGAACGGCTCGAAGATCCGGCGCCGGGTGTCGGCCTCGATGCCGGGTCCATCATCGACGACCTCGATCAGCAAGTACGGCCCCCCGCCGCCGACCGCCACCACGTCATCGGGATCGGGCTCGCCGATGCTGATGTGGGGGCGGGCGCGGATCGCGATCGAGCCACCGTCCGGGATCAGCGCGTCGCGCGCGTTCGCGATCAGGTTGAGGAAGACTTGCCGGATCTGCGCCGCGTCGCCGCGGACCGCGAGCTCGGGCTCGATCTCGACGGTGATGTGGACGTTCGCGGGGATCGTCGGGCCCGAGATCCGCACGAGCTCGTCGACGAGCGGGCGCGGCGAGACGCTGGTCGAGGACACGCCGCGGCGTCCGGCGTACGCGAGGAGCTGATCGGTGAGCTCGGCGGCGCGCAGCCCGGCGTGCCGGATGTTCTCGAGCGCCTCCCGGCCCGGGGCGCCGGGGAGCGACTCGCGCAGGCCAAGGTCCGCGTTCCCGAGGATCGCGACGAGCAGGTTGTTGAAGTCGTGCGCGAGCCCGCCGGCGAGCACCCCGAGGCTCTCGGCGCGCTGCGCGTCGACCATCCGGTGCTCGAGGGCATGAAACGCGGTGACGTCGATCGCCGTGCCGATCGCCCCGACGATCGCCCCGCCGCGACGGTAGGGGGCGATCACCGTGGACAGGCGCTTGCCGCGGTACTCGGCGCTGTACGACGCGCTCTCGCCGGCGAGCGCGCGGGCGTGCGCGTTGAGCGTCCCCTCGCCGCCGCCGTCCACGGCCATGACCTCGCCGAGGGTGTGGCCGACCCAGCGATCGGGCGCGTAGCCGAGGATCTCCTCGATCGCGCCGCCCGCGCGCAGGATCCGGAGGTCGAGATCGACGAGCCAGTAGGTCGCGGGCATCTGGCGGACGACGAGCTCGAGCGTGCGGGCGGTGCGCTCGAGCTCCTCGCGCTGGCTCTGCAGATCGAGCTGCTGGGCCTCGGTGCTGGTCACGTCGAGCACCGAGGCGTCGAAGCTCGCGCGGCCCTCGTCACTCTCGACGACGTGCCCGTAGATCTGCACGACGAGCGCGCGGCCGTCGCGGGTCCGCCAGTGGGCGCGCGCGCCATCGATCACGCCGCGCTCGCGGTACTTCGCGATCAGCGCCGGGCGCTCGCGCGGATCGGCGTAGACGTGCGTGATGAGGTTGATCGCGAGGAGCTCGGCAGGGTCCTCGTAGCCGAGCATCCGCGCGAGCGCCGGGTTCGCGTAGAGGAAGCGGCCGTCCTCGGTCGAGCGGTACATCCCGATCGGGGACCGCTCGAAGAGGAGATACAGCTCGCGATCGGTAGGACCCGGCACCCGGCACCGATCATACATCTACAGCAGCAGCGCGTCCTCGATCTCGTCGAACGCTCCGGCGCGCCAGCGGGTCAGCGGGCTCCGGCCCGCGAGCAAGTTCTCGGTCTCGGCGAGCACGGCCGCGAGATCGACGAGCCAGCACTTCGGATCGTAGGGCGACCTCATGCCGACCTCCTCGGGGAGCTCGGCCTGCGGCATCCACGCCGCCATCTTGTGGCTGACGCCGGCGACCAGCGCGCGCACCGCGACGTTGCCGAGCCGGCTGCCGAGCAGGCGGTCGAACGCCGAGGGCCGGCCGCCGCGCACGACGTGGCCGAGCACGGTGACGCGGGTCTCGATGCCCTCGGGGTCCGCCTCCGGGGAGTGATCGCGCAGCCGCGCATCGACCGCCGCCTTGAGCCGGTCGGTCGGCACCGCGACGCCCTCCGCCTTGATGATGAGGACGCGCCGCGACTTGCGGGACCGGCTCCGCACCGTCAGCACGGTCTGGACGATCTGCTCGACGATGTCGGCCTCGGACTTGTCGGACTCGGGGAACAGCGCGAGGTCGGCACCGACCGCGATCGCGGAGGTCATCGCGAGGTAGCCACAGTCGCGACCCATCACCTCGATGATGAAGGTGCGGTCGTGCGCGGTCGCGGTGTCGGCGATCTTGTCACAGGCCTCGACGATCGTGTTCATCGCGGTGTCGACGCCGATCGACATGCCGGTGAGCCCGAGGTCGTTGTCGATCGAGGCGGGCAGCCCGAGGATCTTCAGCGGCGCGCCGTCGCCGATCTCGGCCGGCGAGGCGAGGTGGAGCGCGCCGGTCAGCGAGCCGTTGCCGCCGATCACGATGAGGCCGTCGACGCCGCGGTTGGCGAGGATGCCGCGCGCCTTGTCGCGAACCTCGCGCTTGTGGAACTCCTTGCAGCGCGCCGACCCGAGGATCGTCCCGCCTTCGCGCAGGATGCCGGCGACGTCGGTTGGCATGAGCGGTACGAACGCGTCCTCGAGCAGACCCTTGTACCCGCGCTCGACGCCGACGATGTCCGCGCCGAGCGATCGGCCGACCAGCGCCGCCGCGCGGATCGCGGCGTTCATCCCCGGTGCGTCACCACCACTCGACAGGATCGCGATTCGCTTGCAGCCAGGCATGGAGGCCAATGTAAGTCGAAAACCACCGGAAAGAACTCGGAGCGTGGATCGAGTCGCTCCGTCGAAGATCTTCATCGGAGTCGACACGGATCGAGCTAGGATGCGCGGCTATGGTTCGCACCGAACGGGAGGGGCCCGTGATCGTGGTGATCCTCGATCGCGCCGAGGCCCGCAACGCCGTCGATCGAGACACCGCCGAGCAGCTCGCCGACGCGTTCCGCAGCTTCGATGGAGATGACACCGCCCGCGTCGCGATCCTCCACGGGGATCACGGCACGTTCTGCGCGGGGGCCGACCTCAAGGCGTTCGCCTCCGGCACACCCAATCGCATCGAGCGCGACGGCGACGGCCCCCTGGGCCCGACCCGGATGCTGCTCGGCAAGCCCGTGATCGCGTCGATCGCGGGCCACGCCGTCGCCGGCGGTCTCGAGCTCGCGCTGTGGTGCGATCTCCGGGTCGCCGAGGAGACCGCGACGCTCGGCGTGTTCTGCCGGCGGTTCGGCGTGCCCCTGATCGACGGCGGCACGATCCGGCTGCCCCGCCTGATCGGCCTGTCGCGCGCGCTCGATCTCATCCTGACCGGCCGCGCCGTCGGCGCTGCCGAGGCGCTCGCGATGGGGCTCGTCAACCGGGTGGTCCCGGCGGGCGGCGCACTCGCGGCGGCGAAGGAGCTGGCGCACCAGCTCGCCGCGCTGCCACAAGCCGCGCTGCGCGCCGATCGCACGAGCGCGTACCTCCAGCATGATCGCTCGCTCGAGGACGCGCTGCTGCAGGAGCTCGAGCTTGGCTCGCAGGCGCTCGTCGAAGCGCGCGAGGGGGCGGCCCGGTTCTCGGCGGGCGCCGGCCGTCATGGCGGTGCGCTGTGAAGGCGGCGGTTCGCGGGATCGTGCTCGGCGTGGCGATCGCGGGCTCGATGGCGAGCTGTGTCGTGAACCGGCTGATGGGGCCGCGGCTGACCGGCACGTGCGACGGCGCGTGCACTCACTACGTGGCGTGCAAGTCCGGCGCGGGACCGCTCGAGCGGAAGCGTTGCAAGACGGAGTGCCCCGACGTGTTCAGCGATCGCGACTCGCTGATGGCCTACGAGAGCCTGTCGTGCACCGACGCCGTCGAGTACGTCGATGGCTCGCAGCACCGGACGGCGACGAGTGAGCTGGACACGCCGCCGGCGGCGTTGACGTCGCGCTAGCCCGCACGCGCACGCGGAGCTGCCGGCAGCGTCGCGCTGGTCGGGCGATCAGCGCCAGCGGTTGGCGCGCAGGAACGCGTCGATGATCTCGAGCGCTGGCGCGCCCGCCGGACCCGCGAGCACGTAGTTCGCGCGAGCGACCTCGGCC
>JALZOI010000748.1 GCA_030857245.1 Myxococcota bacterium | reverse complement strand
TTGCCACCCGGCGCGGAGCGGCAGGCCGCGCGGCCGCCGGCGTGACCGTCGGCGATGAGCTCGACCCGGGATGCGGGTCAGCGCGGACGGCCGGCGGCGGCGATCACCGCATCCTCACCGGCAGCTTCCTCGGTGTCGTCAGCGAGGTCGTGCGACCGCGCCGCCCGCTCGTACCGACGATGGCGGCCGGGGCTATTCCGGACTGCCGCGCCCCCGAGCCGCTCGGGGGGTTGGCGCGGCCGGCTCAGGGCTCCGAGCGGACAGCCACTGTCGTCGCGGTCGGGCTCGGCGGTCCCTGCTGATCGCCGATCCGCCGCGCCCTGCGGGTCGCCGGGCTGCGCACGACTCACGGCTGCATGGCCGACAGCTGCGTGACGGGCGCGCAGGCACCGGGCTGGCCGAGCCACTGCAGCAGCACCGCGCGCGCCGGCGAGTTGAAGAACTCCGCGGTCGTGATCTCGGCCGTCGGCATGCCCTTCGGACCCTCACCGCACAGCCGCTCGACGACCGAGACCGCGCGCGCCTTGAAGCTCGCCGCCGTCGTGAACGCGAGCGAGTCCTCGCCGCCCGTCGGCGACTCGAACGAGACGTGGCAGCCCCGGCAGTACGGCGCGATCACCGTGCGATAGACCTGCTGATCGGCCTTGCTGGCGCTCCAGCCGGCCGGGACGAACGCGGGATCGAACGGGCGGTTGTCGAGCGGGTACATGCCCTCGATCGTGGTGCGCACCGCGGTGGTGGGTGCCGCCGCGGCGACGAGCCGGTTGAGCCGCCGGAACTTGTCGTCCTGCGCGACGAACGTCAGGTCGGCGCGCTGCGCGTAGGCGAACGCGCTCGGATCGAACGGCAGGAAGCGCGCGCCGATCACCTCGTTGGTGACGTCGTCGTAGCGCGAGCGGCCACCGTGACAGTTGAGGCAGTTCTGCGGGATGCTCGTGTTGTCGCCGTGCGTGTCGAGCTGCGCCTCGGTGAGGATCGCGCCGTCAGGACCGTAGACCATGAAGCTGACCGAGTTGGGCGCGGTGATCGGCGGCGTGTAGACCATCGCGACCGTGGCGAGCGGCGCGCCGCCCGCGACGGTGAGTGCGATCGCCTCGTCGCGCGAGCCGCCGAAGGTGCCGTAGTTACGCACGTAGCACGCGAGGCCACCCGCGGGGTTCTGCGTCGCGCGGCAGTGCATCTCGCGGCCGATGCCGAGGTCGCCGGCGTTGTAGTAGACGGCCGTGGTCTCGTTGCCCGGGAAGCCGAAGCGGGTCATGAAGTCGGAGAGCGTCACCGGCGCGTTGATGGTGGCGTAGTACTCGAGCGTCTCCGCCGGCGAGCCGACGGGCCGCTCGGCGAGGTACTGCCAGTTCGCCGGCAGCTCGGCGGGATTGGCGACGACGATCACCGACTGGTCGGGCGCGGAGCGATCGAAGGGCAGCGCGCGGCCGGCGCTATCGAGGACGCGCAGCCGCAGCACGCCACCTCGCGGCCAGCGCTGCTGCTCGGTGACGCTCGCGACCGGGCGGATGTTGATCGCGAACGTCGCGCCCTCGAGCCCGAGCTGCGCGACCGAGCGCGTGGCGCCGACCGTCAGCCACGACGTGAGGTCGTCGGGGTTGGCCAGCAGCTGGACGGAGAGATCTTGATCCGCCTCGGCGTACTCGCCCGCGATCCGCACCGAGAGCGTCGACGGATCGCCGAGGACTGCACTACCGTTGACCGGCTCGAGCACGATGCCGCGCGCGGTGACCGGCGGCGACTCCTCGGAGTCGGGCGGCGGCTCGCTGCCGACGAGCTCTTCGCCGACCACACAGCCTGGGAGCATCGCCAGCGCGAGGAGGATCCGGCTTGTCATCGGATCGGTAGATAGCAGCGGGTGTGCCAGCGCCCGGGCGCGCCCAAGTAACCGGGATGTCCCGCAGCCCGCCGACGCCGTCGCCGCCGGCGGGCCGGATTGTACCGAACGGTACGATCTGGCCCTGGACCGGGTCGGCTACTTGACCCACCCGAGCGAGAGCGTGAGCGAGCGCGTGTCCATCATGCCGGGCGCGGTCATGCCGCCGTCGCCGCCCGCGACCCGGTCGAAGCTGAACGCGAGGCCCGCGGTCATGCTCGAGGTCACCGCGAGGTTGCCCATGACCGCGACGGGGATCCGATACGCGTCGGCGAAGCCATCGAGCGGCGCGGCGACGCCGGTCTGCACGCCGAGCTGGAGCGCCGGGGTGGCCGGGACGAGCAGCGCGAGCGGGAGGTTGAGGAACTCCTGGTTCGGGCCGATCATCGTGCCGTCGGCGAGGGTCTCGCCGCCGCGCTCGTTGACGCCGATGTAGATCGTCGGCTTGAAGTGCACGGCGACGGGCCCGGCGTGCACCAGCGCCTCGCCGCCGAGGCCGACGCCGACGCGGAACGGATCGACGTTGTAGATCACGCCACCGAGGGCGGCGACCGCCACGGTCGGCGTGTTGATCAGCGCGACCTTGGAGAGCAGTGCGCCGGTGCTGTACGTGTCGGCGCAGCGATCGCCCATGATGCAGAGGCTGCCGGTGCCGAGCCCGCTCCAGAACCCGGTGCCCCCTTGCGTCGTGTGGACCAGCGCGACCGTGAAGCCGTCGGTGACGCCGTACGCGAGATCGGGCGCGAGCGAGATCGCATCGCCCGCGACCTGGCTCGTCAGATCGGACTGCAGCGCGACCGCGAGCGCGACCTTGCCGGCAGGGAGCGTGAGGTGCGGTCCGGGCGGTGGCGTCGCGACCACGGTGGCGGCGTCCGTGCGACCGGCGTCGTCGGGCGGCGGGACGCCATCGGCGCGCGCGACGGAGAGGGAGCCGAGTGACAGGGAGCTGGTCAGGGCGAGCAGGAGCGGGCGCTTGTTCATGCGGTCTGTCTAGGCCGCGGCGCGTTGCCACGAATACCTCGCATTTGGCCGTGCGCGTTTCCGATTCCGAAACGGCGGGGCTAACCCGGTGATCACGCTCGGGTCAGGGGCGCGGCGGCTGGACCGATCGCCGGCCGCATGGCATCCAACGACCCATGCCGCGCGACGACGACCCGATGGAGGCGATCGAGGTCGAGCTCCAGGGGGAGCGGGCCGCCGCACGCGGTGAGGCGGGGCGGCGGATCGACAAGGCGCTCGCGGCGCTGGACGACACCGACGATGCGATCGACGAGCTCGCGACCGCCCTCCGCGAGAGCCTGCACATGTACGACCACCACGAAGCGCTCGCCGTGTACGCGATCCCGTCGTACGTCATGGCGCGCGTCGGTGTGATCAAGCGCAGCGCGTCGGGCGCGCGGTGACGAGCCTGCGCCGCGCGACGCTCGCCGACGTCGCGGCGATCGGCGACTGCATGCAGCGTTCGGCGCGCGAGCTCGGCAGCGCGTTCTACGATGAGCGCGCGACCGCCAGCTTCGCCGAGCACGTCGCGGTGCTCGATCTCCAGCTGGTCACCGACGGCACGTACTTCGTCATCGAGGACGGCGAGCCGGCCGGGGGCGCCTCGCGCATCGTCGCGTGCGGCGGCTGGAGCCGGCGAGACAAGCTGTTCACCGGCAACGACGGCGCGGCGGGTGGCGGGCGGCTCCTCGATCCGGCGCGCGAGCCTGCGCGGGTGCGCGCGATGTTCGTGGCGCCCGAGGC
>JALZOI010000159.1 GCA_030857245.1 Myxococcota bacterium | reverse complement strand
GCACCGGACACCACGCCTGCCGGCGCGCCCCCCGGCGCGTCCGCGACCTAGGTTCGAGCCAGCAGGCTCGCCGCGGCGGTGCAGACCGCCGGCGGTCGCGGTGGGCGACGCGGGCGTTCTGCGTGGCGGAGCAGCGCTCGCGTTCGCGGTGGTGTCAGCGATGTCTCCGGTTTGGGGTGTCAGCGATGTACCCGGTTTGGACCTGGTCGCAGAGTTGAAGTAACGATCGGCGAAATCACGTTGACGCCAGCCTCGAACATTGGTGCACGTGGGAGATGGCGCGGGCGAGCAAGCAGGGGCAGCAGACCTTCGAGCTCGAGACGTGGGGTGGCAAGCGCAAGGGCGCGGGCCGGCCGCCGAAGACGAAGCGGTCGACTGAGACGCACCAGCGTCGTGAGCGGTTCGCGCGGCCCACCGCGCTCCACGTGAGCTTGCGAGTGCTCGATGGCGTGGGCAAGCTGCGCCGGCGCGCGATCGACAAGGCGGTCGGGCGGGCCGTGATTCGCGGTGCTGCCGCGCGGTGACTTCCGCATCGTCCACCTCAGCCTCGAGAGGGACCACGTGCACGTCATCTGCGAGGCTGAGAACCACCGCGCGCTGGCGTCGGGCATCAAAGCGTTCCAGGGCTCCGCGGCGCAGCACCTCCAACCAGCTCAGCGCCGAGCGTGGATCCCGGGTCCGCGGCCAGGTGTTTCGCGACCGGTACCACGCGCGCTGCCTCACCTCGCCGACGCAGGCGCGCAACGCGCTCGCCTACGTGCTTGACGACTGGCGACATCACGGGCAGGACACGAGCGCGGTGACGCGCAGCTGGCGGGTCTGACTACTTGTCGAGCGGGCCGGGCGTTGCGGGTTGGCTCCAGCTCACCGGCTCCGCGTTCCTCGATCCCGTCCCGGCAACCTACGAGCAGCTGATGGTGGCGCGCGCAGACGTGGCTGCTCGCCACCGGGTGGCAGCGGACCGGCACGATCAGCATGGCGTCGGTTCCTGGGGGCCGGTGACGCGGCGCACGGACGCCGTCGCTTCGGCGTGATGTGCCTACTCCCCGAGATCTCGCAGCCGGGCCGCGAGCTCGCCCGCGGACGCGAGTCGCGCGGCCGGATCCTTCGCCAGCGCGGCCTGCGCGATCGCATCGAGCATCGCGTCGGGGAGGGCCGGGACCGCCGCCTCGACGACCGCGGCCATCGACAACCACGTCGGTCCGCGGTGGAACAGCCGCTTGCCGGAGACCAGCTCCCAGAGCACAACGCCGAGCGCGAACACGTCGGTCGCGGGCGTCCACGTGCCCCCCCGGACCTGCTCCGGTGCCATGTACGCGTGGGTGCCGCGAACCGTGCCGCCGGTGCCGGTGCGGCGCGCCACTCCGAGATCGATCAGCACGGTGCGCTCGTCGTCCACGATCAGGTTCCCCGGGTTGACGTCCCCATGGATCCAGCCGTGCGCATGGAGGTGCGCCACGGCGTCGCAGGCGGCGGCGATGATCGCGATCGCGCGCGGGCGGGGCAGGGTCGTGGGCACCGGTGCCACATCGCCGCGCGAGGCCACCGGCGCGACGACCCGACGGAGGTCCGCGCCGGCGGCGAGCTCGAGGACGAGGTAGGGCTGCCCGTCGGCGATGCCGGTGTCGATCGCGTGGACCACGCCGGGATGGCGCGGCAGTGCGAGCGCGAGCTGCTGCTCGGTGGCGAACAGCGCGCGCGCCTCGTCGTTGCGGACGAGGTGCGAGTGCAGCCGCTTGAGTGCCGCGACCTCGTCGCCGCGTCGCGCGCGCCAGACCTCGCCGAGCCCGCCGACCGCGATCAACGACTCGAGCTGCCACGAGCCGAATGCGTCCGCCACGATTCGCGACCGTAGCACGCCGCGCTCTCACCGCCCGGGCCGGTGCTAGAGTCCAGCCGCCATGGACTTCCGCCTCACCGAAGAGCAAGACGCCCTCGTTCAGACCGCACGCGAGTTCACGCGCAAGGAGATCATCCCCAAGGCCGCTCATCACGATGAGACGGGCGAGTTCCCGAAGGAGATCCTCAAGCGCGCCTGGGAGACCGGGCTGATGAACGTCGAGATCCCGGAGCCGTACGGTGGGCTCGGCGGCAGCTGCGTCGACAACTGCCTCGTCCAGGAAGAGGTCTCGTTCGGCTGCTCGGGCATCAACACGTCGATGGCCGCGAACTCGCTCGGCGCGACGCCGCTGCTGGTCGCCGGCACCGACGCGCAGAAGAAGGAGTACCTGTCGCGGCTGACCTCCGAGCTCCTGTTCAGCGCGTACTGCTGCAGCGAGCCCGATGCCGGCAGCGACGTGGCGGGCATGCGCACGCGCGTCACGAAGCACGGCGACGACTACGTGCTCAACGGCCAGAAGCGGTGGATCACCAATGGCGGCGTCGCCAACTTCTACACCGTGTTCGCGACGTTCGATCCGGCGATGAAGCACAAGGGCATCGCGTGCTTCGTCGTCGACGCGAGCAACCCGGGCGTCAAGTCGGGGCGCAAGGAAGACAAGATGGGGCAGCGCGCCTCGAACACCACCGACGTGATCTTCGAGGACTGCAAGATCCCGAAGAGCGCGCTGGTCGGCAGCGAGGATGGCGGCTTCAAGGTCGCGATGAAGACGTTCGATCGCAGCCGCCCGTGGATCGCGGCGACCGCGGCGGGCGTGATCCGGCGCTCGCTCGAGGAGAGCCGGGCGTACTCGCTCGAGCGCAAGACGTTCGGGGTGCCGATCGCGCAGCACCAGGCGATCCAGTTCATGCTCGCCGAGATGGCGATCGCGTACGAGGGCACGCGGCTGCTCACGCACAAGGCGGCGTGGCAGGTCGATCAGGGCGACCTCTCGGCGATCACCAGCGCGTACGCGAAGGCGTACGGCGCCGATGCGGCGATGCGGTGCTCGACCGACGCGGTGCAGATCTTCGGGGGCTACGGCTACACGAAGGAGTACCCGGTCGAGAAGCTGATGCGGGACGCGAAGCTCCTCCAGATCTACGAGGGCACCTCGCAGATCCAGCGCGTCGTGATCGCGCGCAACGTGCTCGGTCGCTGATCGCCGCGCAGGGCGGCGAGCCGCTGATCGCGCGCTGATCCCGGGGTACGCTCGGGCATGCCCCAGTGCCGCGAGTGCAAGGACGAGGCTGACAAGCTCGTGACCGTCAAGGTCGCGGGCAAGGCACGGAAGCTCTGCGCGGACTGCGCGGACCGGCTGCGCGAGGCGGGCGAGATCGCCGAGGCGAGCGAGAGCGTCATGCAGGGCATGATGGGCTTCAAAGGCCGGCGCTGACGCAGCCCACGCGCTTGCGGCGGCGCCGCTGATCGCACGCGGTGCCCCAGGCCAGCGGCCGCCTGTCATAGCGGTCTGGCAGGGTGCCTTCGTGCAGACAGACGCCCCGAGCCGTGACCGCGCGACCGCCGCCCCGCAGCCGTCGATCGCCGAGGGCTCCGGGCCCGCGCTCCCGACGCGCGCGCCGCAGGCCGAGGGCGCGCCCGAGGTGTTCGGCAACATCTTCATCGGCATCGCCGGGATGATCGGTGCCGGCAAATCGACGCTCGCGACGGCGCTCGGCAAGCACCTCGGCATCGACACGTACTACGAGCCCGTCGCCGACAACGAGTACCTCGAGGACTTCTACCGCGACACCGCGCGCCACTCGTTCGCGATGCAGGTGTACCTGCTCAACCGCCGGTTCCAGCAGCACCAGGAGATCATCTGGCGCAACCGCTCGGCGGTGCAGGATCGCACCATCTACGAGGACTCGATCTTCGCGAAGATGCTCGCGAAGACCGGGCTCATGGATCAGCGCGACTACAAGACGTACAGCCAGCTGTTCCGCAACATGAGCAACTTCATGTGCAAGCCGAGCGTCATCGTCTACCTCGACGTCTCGCCCGAGGCGTCGGCGGAGCGGATCCGGATGCGCAGCCGCGACGTCGAGCAGAAGATCGAGCTCGGCTACCTGCAGGCGCTGCACGACGGCTACGCCGAGTTCGTCGACAGCATCTCGAAGGTCATCCCGGTCATCCGCGTCGACTACGAGCGATTCGCGACCGCCGAGGAGATGGCCGAGGTGATCCGCCGCGAGTACCTCGATGCGTCGTTCCTGCGCAACGTGACCCGCTTCGATCCCGCGCGCTGACGTACGCTCCCCGGGTGTGGCCGCAGCTCCGCGCCGGGTTGATCGCGCTGGCGATCCTGCTCGCGTTCATCGAGGGCTGCCCGATCCCGCCGCTCCACGAGGCGTATCCGTGGCAGCGCCGCTACGTCGCGGCGGTCGCGCCGGTGCAGCGGGCGGTGCTGACGCCGGTCGCGTGGATCCCGCGCACGCTGCGGTTCAGCCAGCGCTGGGCGCTGTTCCAGGCCGCCGAGCCCGAGCGGTTCCGGCTCGAGGTCACGGTCGGCGACGCGACGGGTGCCGAGCGGATCCTCTACCGGGCGGGTGACGGCGCGCATCGCGGGCACGCCGAGCTGCTCGAGTACCGCCGGGTCCGCGGCGCGTGGAACCCCACCGATCGCGCGACCGGTCAGTACGCCGGGTTCGCCCGCTGGTTCGCGACGCGCGTGCTCGCCGAGCATCCCGACGCCGCGTGGGTCCGGCTGCGCATGGGCCGGATCCTGATCGAAGGTGGCGTGCCGCACGACCTCGGCACGTTCATGTTCGAGCGCGTCCACCGCCGAGGCGGTCGGTGACCGCCTCGCAGCCACCGACCGGACGGCTCCGGCGCGCGTGGCAGGCGTGGGTGGCCGTGTGGGATCACCGCGAGGATGCGGCGGCGCTCGCGCTCGTGCGGATCGCGGTCGGGCTCGTGCTGCTCTACGACCTCACCGCGATCGCGCGGCTCGATCTCGTGGACGTGCTGTTCACGGCGGCGCCCGGCGGCTACGCCGTCGCCGCCGACCGGCTCGGCCTCGGCGGGCCGACGTGGTGGCTCGTCGCCACGCTGGCGGCCGGCGCGATCGCGACGGGCACGCTGACCCGGGTCGCGTGCGTCGCGTTCGTCGTGGCGTCGGCGCAGCTCGCGCACCTCGCACCCGCCAGTGACCGCGGCATCGACACGATCCTGCGCGTGGTCGTCGGGATCCTCGCGCTCTCGCAGAGTCACGCGCGGTGGTCGGTGGACGCGGTGGTGCGGCGGCGGCTCGGCCGGCCGCTCGCGATCGAGGTGCCGGCGTGGCCGCGCTATCTGCTGCTGCTGCAGCTGCTCTGGATCTACGTCTCGGGCGGGCTCAACAAGGGCGGCGCCTCGTGGGGCCCACTCGGCGGCTTCACCGCGCTCGCGAACGTCCTCGCCGATCCGCACGTCGCGCGCTTCGAGCCGGGCTGGCTCGCGACCGCGCTGCCGCTCACCCAGGTCGCGACGGCGTTCACGATGCTGTTCGAGCTCGGCGCGCCGCTCTACCTGATCGCCTACTACTTCGCGGCGACCCGCGAGCGGGCAGGGCGCCTCCGCCGCGTCGTCAACCGCCTCCGCCTGCGCTGGGCGTGGATCGCGCTCGGCCTCGCGTTCCAGCTCGGCATCGCGATCGGCATGCGCCTCGGCATCTTCCCGTGGGGGCTGCTCGCGCTGTACCCGGTGCTGCTGCTCCCCGGGGAGCTGGCGCGGTTGCGCGGCCGACGCTGAAGAGACGGGTCGCCAAGCGCCCCAAGCGAAAGTTTTACAGGAGGAGAATCCTCCTCCTTGAACTTACCCTTGGCGCCCTTGGCGCCCTCGGCGCCCTCGGCGCCCTCCGCCGCGCTGCCGGTGCGGCCTAGCTGCGGCGGAACGTCGTCTTGCCCGCGAACCGCGCCTCGTCGCCGAGCTGATCCGAGATCCGGAGCAGCTGGTTGTACTTGGCGATCCGGTCCGAGCGCGACGCCGAGCCGGTCTTGATCTGCCCGGCGTTGGTGGCGACCGCGAGGTCCGCGATGAACGAGTCCTCGGACTCGCCCGACCGGTGCGAGATGATCGCCGTGTAGCGCGCGTGCTGCGCGGTGCGGACGGCATCGAGCGTCTCGGTGAGCGAGCCGATCTGATTGACCTTGACGAGGATCGAGTTGGCGATGCCGCTCTCGATGCCGCGCTGCAGGCGCGCGGTCTGCGTGACGAACAGATCGTCACCGACGAGCTGCGTCTTCGTCCCGAGCTTGTCGGTCAGCAGCTTCCAGCCGTCCCAGTCGTTCTCGGCGAGGCCATCCTCGATCGAGACCAGCGGGTACTTGCCGACCCAGTTCGCGTAGAGCTCGACCATGTCCGCCGACGTGAGCTGCTTGCCCTCGTAGGCGTACGTGCCCGTGGCCTTGTCGAAGAACTCCGACGCGGCGACGTCGAGCGCGAGCGCGATCTGCTCGCCGGGCTTGTAGCCGGCCTTCTCGATCGCCTCGAGCAGCAGGGTCAGCGCCTCGTCGCCGCTCTCGAGGCTCGGCGCGAAGCCGCCCTCGTCACCGACGTTCGTGGCCTTGCCGCGCGAGGACAGCAGCTTCTTCAGGTGGTGGAACACCTCGACGCCGGCGCGCAGCGAGTCCTCGAAGGTATCGAACCCCGCGGGCACGACCATGAACTCCTGGATGTCGAGGTTGTTGTCGGCGTGCGAGCCGCCGTTGATGACGTTCATCAGCGGCACCGGCAGCGTCACCGCGCCGACCCCGCCGAGGTAGCGGTAGAGGGGCAGCTCGTGGCCGAGCGCGGCGGCCCGGGCGGCGGCCATCGAGACCGCGAGGATCGCGTTGGCGCCGAGGTGCGCCTTGGTCGGCGTGCCGTCGAGGGCGATGAGGGCGGCGTCGAGCGCCGCCTGGTCCGTCGCGTCCATGCCGATCAGGGTCGGAGCGATCACGTCGCGGATGTTGTCGACGGCCTTCAGGACGCCCTTGCCGAGGAAGCGCGCGGCGTCACCGTCGCGCAGCTCCAGCGCTTCGTGCTCGCCCGTCGAGGCGCCGGAGGGCACGATCGCCCGACCGAGCACGCCGCTATCGAGGCCTACCTCGGCCTCGACGGTGGGGTTGCCACGGGAATCCAGAACCTCGCGGGCGTGCAGCCAGACGATCTCGGTCATGCGCGGACACTAGCCGCGCAATGGCTCACGCGACAAGCACCACGAACGCGATCAGGGCCACGCTGATCACCGCCATGATCGCGAGCAGCAGCATCGTCAGCTTGGCCTGACGATCGTCGTTGACGTAACGGTCCATGGGCATACGAATCCTCCAGCCCCGGGGATTGCACGTGGCGGGCCGGCTCCCGGCGCTCGCTGCCGAACGACGGGGTGCGGATCGCCGCCACCGCGAGACCGCGATCGCGCCGCACGGTGAGCGCAGGCACCATGCTGCGCAGCCTTGCGCGCCCGTCCGGTACTCGCGCGTCGACGTCCTCGCGCGACCTGCTGCTAGTTTTGCCGTGTTACACAGGCGCGCATGAACTGCATCGCGGTCGTCTGCGCGACCGTCGTGGCGTGCCCCTTCGGGCGGACGCCATGACGAGGAAGATCGGAGTCGCCCTGCTCGGGCTCGGCAACGTCGGTGGCGGCGTCGTGAAGCTGCTCGAGGATAACGCGGCGGCCATCGAAGCCCGGCTGGGTTCACGGCTCGAGGTCCGCGCGATCGCTGTCCGCGATCCGGACAAAGCCAAGCGCGTGGTCGACGCGCCCCGCGAGCTGCTGACGACCGACATCGACGCGACCGTGCGGCGCGCCGACGTCGACATCGTGTGCGAGCTGATCGGCGGCACGACGGACGCCCGCCAGGCGGTGCTCGCCTCGATCGCGGCTGGCAAGCACGTCGTCACCGCCAACAAGGCGCTGCTCGCCGAGCATGGCGCCGAGGTGTTCGCGGCGGCCGAGCGCGCCGGCGTCGACGTCTACTACGAGGCTGCGGTGTGCGGCGGCGTGCCGATCATCCGCGTGCTCCGCGAGGGGCTGGCCTCGGACCGCGTCGAGGCGCTGCACGGCATCGTCAACGGCACGTCGAACTACATCCTGACCACGATGGCCGACACCCGCCGGCCCTTCGGCGACATCCTCCGCGAGGCGCAGGAGCTCGGGTACGCCGAGGCCGATCCGACGCTCGACATCGGCGGCGGCGACGCGGCGCACAAGCTCGCGATCCTCGTCGGCCTCTGCTTCAACACCACGGTCGACGTCCACGCGATCCCGAAGGACGGCATCGACATCGTCGAGCCCGTGGATCTCGAGTACGCCGAGAAGTTCGGCTACGTGATCAAGCCGCTCGTGATCGCGCGCGATCACGGCGGCGCCGGCGGCGCGATCGAGGCACGCGTCCATCCCGCGCTGATCCCTTCGAACTGGCTGCTCGCCGATGTCGCGGGCGCCAAGAACGCGGTCTACGTGCACAGCTACGCGCTCGGCCCGTCGCTGTACTACGGCGCGGGTGCCGGCATGCTGCCGACGGCGATGGCGGTGGTGTCGGACATGATCGAGATCGGCCGCAACATCTTCGCCCGCGCTGCGGGGGCGCCGCGGCCGCATCGTGCGCGCGCCGTCGAGGCCCGGCCGATGGTGCCGCTCGATGACATCCGCACGCGCTACTACCTCCGGTTCGGGGTCCACGATCAGCCCGGCGTCCTCGGGCAGCTGATGACGATCCTCGGTGCCCACGGCGTCTCGATCGCGCAGGTCGTCCAGGACGCACCCGGTGCGGCGGCGCTCCACGGGCAAGGACCGGGGCGCCGTGAGGAGGTGGCTGCGAAGGCCTACGAGCCGGTGTGGGTCGTCGTGCTCACGCACGAGGCGCGCGAGGGTGCGCTGCGCGGCGCGCTCGCCGAGATCGACGCGCTCGCGGTCGTGCGCCAGCCCGCGCGCGTCATCAGGATCGCAGGGTGATGCGCCACGAGATCCGCGTGATCTTCGGCGACACCGACCAGATGGGTGTCGTCTACTACGCGAACTACCTGCGGTACTTCGAGAGTGCGCGCGCCGCGTACTGGCGCGACCTCGGCAAGAGCTATCACGACCTCGTCGAGTGGGGCGTCGCGCTGCCGGTCGTGGAGGCGCACTGCAACTACCGGCGACCCGCGCAGTACGAGGACCTCCTCGTCGTCGAGACCTGGGTCAGCGAGCTCCGCGGGGCCTCGATCCGGTTCGCGTACCGCGTGATGCGCGGTGACGTGCTGCTGGCCGAGGGCTACACGCGGCACGCGGTGATCGGCACGGATGGCCGACCGCGGGCGCTGCCCGAGGTGCTGCGCGCGGCGATCCCGCCGATCCCGCCGATCCTCTGATCGGGCGACGGCGGCGCTAGTAGCGCAGGCCGACCGTGTAGGTATTGAACCCGGCGGACCCGGCTGACACGACGGTCACGGCCGTGCCGTCGACCTGGAGCGTCGTCGGCGTGGTCGAGGTCCCGAGCAGGGACACGGCCGCCGCCACCGCCGCGGGGCTCGCGACGCCCCGGATCGTGGGCTCGAGCCGGGTCTTGGTCTCGAGCACGCTCTGCGCGATGATCACGACGTCCACCGCGCGGAGCCGCCGGTCCTTGCCGAGGGCAACGGTGACCGTGATGTTGCTCCCCTTGCAGATCCGGCGCTCGACGACGCCAGGGTCGGAGGCCGGCTGGACCTCGCAGGCGGGAGCGAAGGCGCTGAGCTGGGTCTGCATGAGCGCGGTCAGCACCGGCCCGGCGGGCGCTGGCTCGCCGTCACAGGCCGTGCAGACGACGAGCGTGAGAACCAAGCGAGCCATCATGTTGGCTATCATCGCGCGTTGATCGGCGACCTGCCAGGGCGGTACACCTGCGCCATGCAAGACCGCAATCTCGCCCTCGAAGTGGTCCGCATCACCGAGGCCGCGGCGCTCGCCTCGGCGCGCCTGATGGGCCGCGGTGATCGCAAGCTCGCCGACCACGTCGCCGTCGAGGCGATGCGGCGCGCGTTCGACGCCATGGACATCCGCGGCACCGTCGTGATCGGCGAGGGCGAGCGGGACGAGGCGCCGATGCTGTTCATCGGCGAGCGCGTCGGCGCGGGATGGCACGAAGGGGCGGCCGCGGAGTCCCCGAAGGTCGACATCGCGGTCGACCCGCTCGAGGGCACCAACCTGTGCGCGACCGGCGAACCCGACGCGATCAGCGTCATCGCGATCGCCGATGATGGGCAGTTCCTCAACGCGCCCGACACGTACATGCAGAAGATCGCGGTCGGCCCCGAGGCGCGCGGCCTGATCGATCTCCGCGAGTCGCCGACGTGGAACCTCGAGCGGATCGCCAAGGCCAAGGGCAAGAAGGTCCAGGACTGCACGGCCGTCATCCTCGACCGCGAGCGCCACGCCGAGCTGATCGGGGAGGTCCGCCAGGCCGGTGCCCGCATCCGCCTGATCGGCGACGGCGACGTCTCCGGCGCGGTGATGACCGCCAACCCCGACTCCGGCATCGACGTCCTGTTCGGCACCGGCGGCGCCCCCGAGGGCGTGATCGCCGCCGCGGCGATGAAGTGCGTCGGTGGCGAGCTCCAGGGCCGCCTCCGGTTCCGCAGCCCCGAGGAGAAGGCGCGCGCCGAGCGCATGGGCGTCAAGGACGAGCACCGGATCTACATGACCGAGGACCTCGCCAAGGGCGACGTCATGTTCGCCGCCACCGGCGTCACCAAGGGCTACCTCCTCGACGGCGTTCGCTTCTTCGGCGACAGCGCGAAGACCGAGTCCATCGTGATGCGCTCGAAGTCGGGCACCGTCCGCGTCATCCACGCGACCCACCACTTCAACACCAAGCCGAAGTACTCCTGGGCCACCGGCCTCGAGCCGTAGGGGACGCCCTCCACGAACGCAACTTCGACACCTCCAACGTCCTGAATCTCTTCGAGCGGCCGAGGGGCCCGATCGCCGAGAGCTTCAGCGCTGCAAAGGGACGGGGTGCTCCGGCGCTTGCTTCGAGGGCGGCCGCTCAGCACGTTCGCGCACTTGCGTGACCCCACGTTGCGTTCGTGGAGGGCGTCCCCGTCAGGGCAGGTTGAAGCCGACCTTGGTCGTCTTGCCCGGCAGGATGGTGACGCTGCGGCGCACCGTCGCGTGCTTCGGGTTCTTGAAGAGCAGCGGGTAGGTGCCGACCGGCATGTCGAGGTCGGCGAACGGCGCCTGCCCGAGCTTGCGCGTGCCGAGGTAGACGTCGCTCCACGGGATCGTGCGGACGGTGAGCTTGCCCATCTGCTTCTCGGGTCGCGTGCTCGCGGAGCGCCGCGTGAACGCCATCTCGAGCAGCGTGTCGACGCCGACCGGGAGGTCGACGACGCGGCGCTCGGCGTGCCAGCCGTCGAGCTCGACGATCACGACGTGCTTGCCCGACGGCAGCGCGAACTCGGCGGGCGCCGTGCGGCGCTGATCGCGGACCCGCACCGAGCCGCCCGGCGGCCGCGTGTTGACCTTGAGGATCGTCGTGGTGTCGCCCGGGACGCCCGCATCCGCGCGGAGGGTCGGCTGGCTGGCGTCACCCACCAGCTCGGCGGCGGCGTCCTTCACGTCGGCGATCGCCGCGTCGGCCGCGAGCACCGCCGCGTCGACCGCGCCCGCATCCGCATCCGCATCCGCGACCGTGGCGACCACCGCGTTGCGCGACGCCGGGCGCGAGCAGGACTTCGCCGCGAGGGCGAGGCCAAAGCTCAGCACCGCGATGCCGAGCAGCGCGACGACCACGAGCGCGCGCCGCGGCACGCGCCGCAGCAGCGAGACTTCGGTCGCCGTCGGGATCGTCATCGGGATCGGCGTCGGGATCGACGTCGGCATCGGCGTCGGCATCGGCGTCGGCGTCGGCATCGGCGTCGGCGTCGGCATCGGCGTCGGCCGGCGCGCGAGCGGCGGGTGCATCTGCGTCGGTACGGCGCCCTGGTTGGCGACGAACGGCCGCACGGGCCCGCTCCGCATCACGGTCTCGCCCTCGAGCTCGCTGTCGCGCCGGCCGTCGCCTCGGCCGTCGCCCCGGCCGTCGTCGAGCCGCGACTCGCCGGTCATCATCGGCGGACCGTCGCGCTCGGTG
>JALZOI010000158.1 GCA_030857245.1 Myxococcota bacterium | reverse complement strand
GAGCAGGGCCGCCATCGACGAGAACCGGCGCTGCGGCTCGAGCTCGAGGCCGCGGCGCAGCGCCTGGCGGACCGTGCCCGGCAGCCGGGGCAGCGCCGGCAGCTCGAGGCCGCGCGTCATCGCGGTGCGCAGCTCGTCGAGCGTCGAGCCGACGAACGGGCGCTTGCCGTGGAGCGCCTCGAACAGGGTGACGCAGTAGCTGAACTGATCGCTCGCCTCGGTCGCCGCCTCGCCGCGGAGCTGCTCGGGCGCCATGTACGCCGGCGTGCCGACGATCGAGCCCATCACGCTGAGCGTCATCGACAGATCCGTGGCGGCGACCTCCGTGGTGCCCTCGCGCTCGACGCGGACGAGGCCGAAGTCCCCGACCTTCGCGACGTGCTCGCCGGTCGAGATGAAGACGTTGCGCGGCTTGAAGTCGCGATGCACGAGCCCGGCGGCGTGGGCCGCGGCGAGCCCGCGTCCCGCTCCGAGCATGATCGAGAGCACCTCGGGGATCGGGCGTCCCGGGGCGAGCCAGGCATCGAGCGTCAGGCCGTCGACGTGCTCCATCGCCACGTACACGGTGCCCTCGTGCCGGCCGATCTCGTGCACCGCGACGACGTTCGGATGCGCGAGCCGCGCGAGCGCCTGCGCCTCGCGCCGCAGCCGGTCCTCGCCCTCGACGTCGAGCTTGGTCTGCGTGCGCCGCACCTTGATCGCGACGATGCGATCGAGCTCGGGATCGCGCGCGCGGTACACGACGCCCATCGCGCCGCGCCCGATGACATCGATCACCTCGAAGCGCCCGATCCGCTCGGCCGCCTTCGCATCGCCGTCGGGGCCGGCATCCCCGCTGCTCGCCAGCGCGAACACGAGGTTGCGGCACTCGTCGCAATCGGCGAGGTGTGCTTCGATGCCCGCCGCCGCGGTCGCCGGCAGCCCCCGCGCGACGAACTCAATAATCTTGGTGTCGTCGGGACAGGGCATCAGGCCGCGAATCCTGCACAAGGCCCTCGAGGGTCGCAACCCATAGTTCCCGGCGCCGGGAACGCTTTTGCAGGCGAGGAGCAGCCGGCGTGTCCGCGCCCACAGATCCTACGCGCCCGGGCGCCGTCCCGCGACGCGCGTCGGCGCGCTAGGGTGTCGAGGATGAAGCCCCCCGACGACGACAAGCCGGAGCTCGTGGCCACGCCGCCCGGCGGCGAGCTCCAGCCCGAGCCCCCGGTGGTCGCGCGCCTCGTGATCGAGATCCGTAGTGACGGATCGCGCACCATCGCGAGGGGTGCCATCGAGGACGCGGTGGGTGGTCAGCGCACGGCCATCGAGGCCCGCGGCGACTCGCCGCTCCAGCTCGCATTCGCGCTGGCTCGCACGCTCACGCAGCTCCCGCGCCTCAGCGCACGGTCGGCCGTGCGCGGACTTCTCGGTAAGCGTCGAGACAAGTAGCGGACGCTACAGGTGTGATTGGCTGCCCTCACGAGGCACGCGCCCTGCAACGCAGGGCTTCATGCAGGACGCACGCTGGTCGGAGCTCAAGCAAAGACTCCTCGACAACGGGTGGGTCTGGCGCGACGACACGCTGTATGCGCCGCACGAGACGATGTGGTTCCAGACCAGCTCGGAGAACCCGGACTTCGCGATGTTCCGCGATCGCATGTCGATCGCGCGGGATGCGACGGCGGGGAAGGTCGACGTCGACGTCGACGTCGATCAGGCCGCGCTGCACGAGGACCTGGTGAGTCTGGTCGCGGCGCTCGACGACGTCCTCGAACCCGTCAACTGAACACCGGCCGCACCACCAGGGCCGAAACGCAACGAGCCGGGTAGCTCATCGCCACCCGGCTCGTCACGTCACACCAGCATCAGGCCGGCGCGACGTGCGACTACAGACCGTCCGTCGAGATCGAGTACGACGACTGCTTGCAGTTGATCGCGACGAGGTCGATGCGGCGATCGCCGCCGTTGATCTTCATCGGCTCCACGCGGTGGTTGAGGACACCGAGCTGCACCGTGCCGCCCGGCGGCAGCAGATCGATCATCTCCTTCGGGACGACCATCGAGCCGTCGTTCGGGCCGATGCAGAAGACGATCGGATCGATCTGGTCGGTGAACGCCGCGAACGCGAACGAGTAGGCATCCACGTTGGGAGGCGCCGCCCAGATGAACGGGAAGTCCTGGTCGTGCGGGATGACGACGGTCGCATCCATGTCCGGGAACGAGGTCTCGAAGTTCTCGGGCAGGTAGAGCTTCGTCTCGAGGCTCTGCGCCGCGATATCCGCGCCACCGGCCAGCTGGACCTCGTACTCCGTGTTGACCGTGACGGCCCGCGGGTCGATCGAGGCCAGGTACGCGATCTTGTGATAGTTGTTCAGCTCGTCCTCGACGTCCTCCGCCTTGTTCAAGGTCAGGGGCGTGCCAGTCGCGCCGGCCATCACGAGCGTGGCGCCCGCGTCCGCGTACGTCCGCGACATCGGATCACCGGTCGGCCAGATCTCGTTCGACCGCATGTCGGCGCAGAGTCCGCTGCCGGCCTTCCGCCAGTCCGCGGGCGGGCGCGGCATCGGTCGCGTCGCAGGCGTCTGCTCGGTGGCGAACCAGCCACCGACGCGAAGCTCCGCCGGACTATCCTTCTGGCCGATCAGCTCGAGCCGGATCTCGCCGCCCTCGGGCAGGTTGATCGCAGCTCCAGAGCAGTCATGGCCGACGCACTCGATGGGGTCATCGCCGCAGCCAATCGAGAACGGAGTTGCAAGAGCGAGTAGAAGCAGACTGGAGCGTACAGGCGTAAGGAGCATTGAATCCCTCGATTGAATAGTGCGAGCCGGGGACGAGGAGCGGTCGCGCATCACGCCTGCCTCTGACCGCGCTGGCGGCGGCGAAGGAGGAGCGCGGCGAACAGGATGCCGCCGAACGCGACCGAGCTCGAGCCACTGCCCGTGCTGCAACCGTTGTCGCTGTCCGGTTCCGGCTCGGGCTTGGGGTCGGGCGCGATCGGCAGCGGCGCGGTCTGGGTGGCATAACGATCGCGGTCCGCCTGGAGGATGTAACCGTCCGCGAGGAGCTTGTCGGCCGAGCGCGTCACGAGCGTCTGAAAGACCTCCGCGGTCGGGTAGCGGCGCTGGATCTCGGCGTCCGCGAAGCGCGTGTACGTGCCCGCGATGAGGAGGATGATGCTGAAGGGTTCCGCGCCCGCGGGCTCGACGCCGCCGTACACACCGGTCGGTGCGCCGGCCGGCATGCCGTTGACCGTCGAGGGGACGAACGGCAGGCGCGAGCCGCCGGTGACGTTGCCGTCAGCGTCGACCACGACCGCGAGCGAACCGTCGGCCTGGATCGTACCGTCGATCGGGCTCGAGGGCGGGGGCGTCGTTCCGGAGACGACCCACTTCGTCAGGTTGCGGAGCGCGCCACGATAGAACGGCCGCGGATCGGCGGGGTTCTGGCGAGTCGCGCCGACCCACGCCGCGTCGAGCATCTGCGTCGAGATGTGCGCGACGCCGGCGAGCTCGTACTGCACGCGGTTGGGCGTCTGGGGGGTCGACCGCGAGAGCGCCGCGGCGAACACGGCCTGGACGTCCGACTGGGTCGCGACCGTCATGATCTTCGCGGTGCCAGCGTCCGGCAGCTCGGGGCATGCGCCGAACGAGGCGAACGGCGGGCCCTCGTCCTGGAGGGGCCAGCAGAGGTAACCACCACCCTGGAGGAGGAAGCCGTCGTAGATCGGGCCCTGCGGGCTGACGTTCTTGTCGTTGACGATGAACGCGTTCTGCACGCCGCTGGTCTGCGAGAAGCCAGCGCTGATCACCTTCGTGACCGGAACCGGCGCCGGGACTCCCGTGAGCGCCGTCGGAGCGCGGAGGTACTTCGCGACGTCCGCCAGGATCTGGTAGCCGTCGGTGCCCTTGTCGATCTTGCCGAAGACGAGGCGGTTCTGCCGGCCCTCGGGCATGTCGGGGCCGAAGAAGTCCGTGACCGTCTTGTCCCACTGGACGGAGGCGTACGTGTAGCCATCCTTCCAGAGGAAGTCTTCCATGATGATGCGGGTGAACTGGAAGCTAGCGTTCTGGAGCCGCTGGCCGTGGTCCGCCATCCCGAGATCGCAGAAGGGCTCGTTACGCGGGCAGATGCCCGGCTCGCCGCCCATCGTGCGGAAGTAGCCATAGAGCGTGAAGAAGACGGTGTTGGTCCAGTCGACGATGCCGACCTTGTTGCCGCCGTTCTTCGGGTAGATGAAGACCATGCCGACGGAGTAGTTGCCCGGTGCACCCGCCGCGCGTGGCACGGTGCCCGTGAAGGTCGCCTCCACGTAGGTGTACTCGTTGCCCGAGTAGGTCGGGAATGGCGCCTGGTAGTCGACGGTGACCGACGTGACGTCGGCCTCGGCTGTCAGGGGCGCGGAGAGCAAGCAGGCGCCGCCCATCAGTAGTGCGAGCGTCGGTCGCGTTATGCCAAGCTGACTGGTCATCTTCTATAACCTTCCTTCGTAACAGAACACCGTTTTAAGGACGTGCTCCGGCCAAACCCGTGGCTAACGGATTCGATTTCCCCCGGACGAGCAACGGTAGATGAGCAGTTTTTCAATGTCAACTATCTGGTTTGAAAGCCAGATGTAGGTGACCGCCACGCCCTAGTTTGTCGCAGACGCGAGCGCGGATCGTGCCTGCTGCATCACATGCACATGTAGGTATGAGTGGCCAGTAAACAGACAATGTGATTCGAAGGATCTCATCGCACACAGCACTTCGCATCGCGCTCGCGATGCAGCGATTTCAGGTGCACACGGGAGCGCGCACGGGAGCGTTCGCGCGACCGATCGCGATGCGATCGACATCGAGTTCTCCGACGAGAATGTCGACCGTGAGCGGCGACGCGCTCGCTTGACACTGGCCGCGCCGCGGTGGGAGTGTCGGGCCTCTGGGGGGGACCCGGAAATAGGAGATTCGCATGTCAAAGACGGGTACGGTCAGCGCAAACGGCCAAGAGCTTTATTACGAGATTCACGGCGAGGGACAGCCGCTCATCATGGTGATGGGGATCGGATATGACTCCACCCTGTGGACGCTGGCGCAGGTCCCTGCGCTGTCCAAGAAGTTCAAGGTCGTCATCTTCGACAACCGCGATGTGGGCCGCAGCTCGCAAGCCAAGGGCGCCTACACGATCGCGGACATGGCCGACGACACGGCCGCGCTGATGGACGCCCTCGAGATCAAGAAGGCTCACGTCTGTGGGCTCTCGATGGGTGGCATGATCGCGATGGAGCTCGCGCTCCGTCACCCGGACCGCGTGGACCGGATGATCCTCACCGGCGCACCGGGGGCACCCGCGCGCGCCGTGTTCCACCCGATCCAGACGTGGACGTGGGTCAAGGCGAACGACAAGACCGGCGAGACCTTCGCGGGCCAGCAGTTCACCTGGCTGTTCTCCAGCGCGTTCCTGCGCAACAAGGAGGCGGTCCAGCAGACCGTCGCGATGCTCTCGAGCAACCCGAACCCGATGGGCGCCCCGGCGTACGACCGCCAGGCGCAGGCGCTCCTCAAGTTCGACGTCCTCGACCGGCTGTCGGGCGTCAAGGCGAAGACCCTGTGCATCGTTGGCGAGCAGGATCTGCTCACGCCCGTGCACGAGTGCCGCGAGGTCGCCGACGCGATCCCGGGCGCCAAGTTCGAGGTCATCAAGGGCGACGGCTCGTCGCACGTGGTGCCGATCGAGCGGCCGGACGACTTCAACGGCCTCGTCACGAAGTTCCTGACCTGAGAGGCGGTCGCGTGCGGCCCTGCTGCGCGCTGACCCTCATGAAGTAGCCGGCGAAGTCACCGGCCGACGTAGCCGGCGCTCGTGAGGGACAAATCCCGCAGGCAGCCGGTGTCGTCGACTATGTGTGACGGAGTGTGTGCGAGTACGACGCGCCTCCGCGGCTCGCAACATGTCGAATGTCAGACGACAGTACGCGAGCTGCGCGTCCCTGCCCGAGCGGCGGATCTCCGACGAGAGAGCCGGATGCGGGAGGCGTTCTGCACCACCTGCGGATCGCTGCAAAAGCGTGATCGCAGATATCGTGTCGTGATACGATTTCGTGCAACGGCGCCCGGCGGTCAGGGTGCTGGAGCACGGATCGAAGAGCGGCGATCCACCGAACGATCCACGATCACAGGGGCCCTATGAACAAACTAATCGGCTTGACTCTCGCGGTCCTCGGCACTGGTTGCGTTGGTGCAGAGGAGGTCGATGTCTGCTCCACGCCCGGCACGGCATGCCTGTGGGCGGGCACTGGCTCGCGTGGGTTCAACATCGAGAACCCGACGGCGCACCGGCTGCAGAGCAAGCTCTACTTCCCGGCGGACGTGACCTTCGGGCCCGACGAGCGCGCGTACATCACCGACTGGAACAACCACCGGATCCGTCGCGTCGAGGCTGATGACTCGCTGCGCACCGTGGTCGGCACCGACTACGAAGGGGATGGATCGCCCGAGATGGAGGACCGGTTGCCGGTGTGCAACCCGGCCGGCGCCCCCGGCACGCTCGTCGCGATGAACCACCCGACCGATGCGGAGTTCGGGCCTGACGGCCTGCTCTACATCGCCGCCTGGCACAACAACAAGATCCGCGTCTTCGATCCGGCAACCAACGTCGTGACGGCGCTCGCCGGCGATGGCTACGGCTACACCGGTGACGGCGGCCCGGCGTGCAATGCGCTGTTCAACCAGCCCAAGTCGGTCGCGATCGCCGCCGACGGTACGCTCTACACGATCGACCAGCGCAACGTCCGCATCCGGTCGATCGACGTCAACGCGACGCGCACGATCACGACCATGGCGGGCGTTGGCACCAAGGGTGATGCCGGTGATGGCGGCGCGGCGCTCGACGCGCAGTTCGGTTTCGATATCGGCACGACCCCCCGGCCGTCCGGCGGGCTGCTGCTGGATGGCCGCGTGCTCTACGTCGCCGACAGCCTCAACCACCGGATCCGCCGCATCGATCTCGATACCGGGATCGTCGACTGCATCGCGGGCAGCGTTGCCGGCTACAGCGGCGACGGCGGTCCGGCGCTCGCGGCGACGTTCAACTACCCGCAGGACCTGGAGCTCGGCCCGGATGGCCGGCTCTACGTCGCGGACACCGACAACCACGCCGTGCGCGCGATCGACCTGACCACCGGGATCGTCGAGACCGTGGTGGGCACTGGCTCGCAGTGCATCCTCGGGTCGAAGAACGCCTGCGCCGATCGCCGCCCCGCGCGCGAGGTCGAGCTCAACGAGCCGTACGGCATCGCCTTCGACGTTGCCGGCAACCTCTACGTCGCCGACACGCACAACAATCGGATCCTCAAGGTGGCTCGATGAAGATGTACCGGCACGCCCTCTGCGTGCTCTTGCTCGGCACGGGCGCGTGCGGTGACGGCAGCGACGGACCTTGCGACCCCGACGAGCCGAACACGATCTGCACGATCGCGGGCTCGGGTGAGCAGGGCTACGACGGCGACGACGGCCCCGCGACGGGCGCCGTGCTGTACCTGCCGAAGGACACCGACATCTCGCCGGACGGCGAGCTGTGGATGCTCGACTTCAACAACTACGTCGTGCGCGCGATCGACAGCAGCGGGAACATCCGCACGGTGATCGGCACCGGCGTGGTCGGCGACAGCCCGGCACCCGGCGTGGCGTCGATGCCCGCGCTCCAGGCCTCGTTCAACCACACGAGTAACCTGCTGTTCCACGACGGCTACCTGTACCTCGCCGCCTGGCACAACAGCCGGGTCAAGCGCGTGCGCCTGGCCGACATGATGATCGAGAACTTCGCGGGCAGCGGCCGGCGGACGTTCTTCGACGGGGACGGGGGACCGGCGATGACCGCCTCGCTCGACCTCCCGTCGAGCGTCGCGGTGGATCCGGCGGGCAACATCGTGATCATGGATCAGGCGAACCAGGTCGTGCGCCGGGTCGATGGCGACGGCATCGTGCAGACGATCGTCGGCAAGTGCGTGGTCGACCTGTTCACGCCCTGCGCCCCCGGCGTCCAGCCGCTCGCCTGCCCGGACTCGAACAAGTTCGCGTGCGGCGATCTCGCGACCGAGTGCGAGCTGGCATGCACCCCAAGCTTCGGTGGTGACGGGGGCCCCGCCCTCGAGGCCCGCCTCGCGCAGCCGTTCGGTCAGGCGGCCGATCCAGCCGGCCGCATCGCGTACGACCACGCCGGGAACCTCCTGATCGCCGACTCCAGCAATCACCGCATCCGCAAGGTCGATACCAACGGCATCATCACGACGCTCGCGGGCACCGGCAAGTCGGGCTTCTCGGGCGACGGTGGTCCTGCCGATCAGGCGCAGCTCAACCGGCCGGTCGACGTCGCGATCGGCGACGACAACACCGTGTACTTCACGGACGTCTACAACAGCTGCGTCCGCAAGATCGACCCGGGCGGGATCATCTCGACGGTGGTCGGCCGGTGCAATCCGAACCCGGCGAGCCGCGGGTTCGCGGGTGACGGTGGCTCGCCGCTCCGCGCGAAGCTGGACCGCCCGTACGGGATCGACCTCGTCGGCAAGAAGCTCTACGTCAGCGACTCGTACAACAACCGCATCCGCGTCGTTAACCTGCCGTAGCCCAGCGCGCGCGCTACCAGCGCTTGCGCCACAGGATGTCGCCGCCGACGCGGTTGCCGAAGCCGCCGCCTTCGAAGAGCCAGCGGCGGCCGAAGTAGTACTGGACCTGGATGTGGTCCGGGTTCTCGTCGCGGCGCGGCTCGCGGCGCTTGTACGCGAGGAACCAGTTGGCGGTGAGCCAGCGGCCGAAGGTGCACGAGGCGCCCGCGGCGGAGGTGCCCGGCTCGCACTGGAAGTAGTCGATGGGCAGCACCTTCTTGACGCGCTGGCCGACGAGCGCCGAGACGTAGGACGCACCGACGCCGGTCGCGGCGTCGCGTGAGGCGGCGGTGCGATCGCCGCCGGGATCGCTGCCGAGGAAGAACGCGAACAGCTCCTCCTCGGAGTAGCCGCCCGGCTGGCTCGACATCATGAGCTCGGGCTTGCTGACGCGGCCGCCGATGCTGGCGACGAGCGTCAGCGTCGGGAAGTCGTGCGTCAGCCGGAGGTCGAGCGCCGGATCGGGGAGGCCGTCGAAGCGGATCTTGTCGGGGCCGGGATCGATGCGGTACGTGCGCCCGAACACCTCGACCTCGCCGCGCTCGATCTCGACCGTGCCGTCGACGTTGATCAGCGAGCCGACGGTGACCGTCAGCTTGCGGGCGCGGAACCGCGAGCGCACCACGAACGGCTCCTTGGCCTGCAGCGTCGTCGAGTCGAGCTCGACGGTCGCGATCAGCCAGGGCGCGCGGGTGGCGCGGACCCGCGGTTTGGGTGCGAGCGGCTGCCGCTTGCTCGTGATGTAGAGATCCTCGGGCACCTCGGCGTCGAGCAGCTCGCGACCGGTCTGCTCCGGCACCACGATGCTCGCGTTCGTGATCTTGACGTCGGCGCGGATCAGCTTCGGCTCGCGCCGGACCACGGCCGTGAGATCGGCGTCGAGGATCGGTTCGAGGTCGCCGATCGGAGAGATCTTGCGAACCGTGCCCTGGACCTCGAGCTTCGCGAAGTCGGAGGCTGCGGTGCCGCGCATCTTGATCGTGCCACTGCCGAGCTTGCCGTCGACCGTGCCGGTGAGCCCCGCATCGGTGAGGTGGACGACGAGGTGGGCGTCGCGCAACGTGCCGATCTGGGGTGCGAGCGGGACGCGCCCGTTCAGCAGCTCGATGCGGCCGCGGACCTTGCCGCCCAGGTGCAGCCCGGCCACGGACAGCTTGGTATCGAGCGTCCCGGTCGCGGCGCCGGCCGGCCCGGTGAGGAAGGCGGTGAGCGGGGAGAGGTCGAAGTTCGTGATGTTGATCGTCGCGTGCACGCTCGGCAGCTGATCGGGTCGGCCGCGACCGGTGATCGACAGCGTCCCGCCGTTGGACTCCTGGCCGGTGATCTCGATGTTGCCGGCCGCGCCATCCCAGCTGCCCTTGATCTCGAGCGAGGTGAGCGCCGGGATCTTGCGGCCCGGCAGCCGCGCACGGACCTCCACGTTCTTCGCGAGGATCGTGCCCTTGCCGGTCGGCTTCGCGACGGTGCCGGCGACCGTGACCGATCCGCTGATCGTGCCCTTGCGCACCTCGGTGCGGCCGAACAGCGTCATCAGCTCGGGCACGCTCGCCTCGGGGAGCTCGAGGTTGGCGGTGAGCGGCGCCGTCCGCGCCGCCGCCGGCGTGGCGATCCACTGGTCGAGCGTCATCGGGATCCGCGCCGTCGCCTTCGCGAGGAGCGGCGCGCCCTCGGGCCACTCGCCGGCCTCGGCGGCCGGGCGAGCCCGCCGGACCTGCACGGTGCCGAGGGTCTCGGTGCCGTCGATCGAGCCTTCGATGTGCGCATCGATCGGTGCGACGAGTGCGCCGCCCGCGACCTCGCGGACGTCGATCACGACCCGCGCCTGGCTGGCGCCCGCGGCGACCGCGAGGGAGAGGTCGGCGCGACCGCGGTACGGCAGGGCGAAGCCGAGGCTGGCGAGCTTCGCGGGATCGAAGGCGATGTCCTCGAGCGAGACCGTGAGCACGCGGAGCACGCCACGCCCGAGCTGCTTCCACGCCGCCGGATCGAACGGGCGCTGCGGGAACGCGATGCGCGCCGCCATCGTGGCATCGCCGACATCCTCGATGTGGAGCGTGCTCGACGCGCCGAGCTCGCCCTGATCCATCGGCGCGAAGGAGACGTCACCCGCCAGATCGCCGAGCGGCGAGCTCACGCCGCGGACCGAGAGCGTGCCGCTGGTCTTCGCCCCGGCGAGCAGGATCTCGCCATCGACGATGCCGCCTGCCTCGACGCCCGCGGCCGCCAGGTCGATGCGCGTCAGGCCGAGCAGCGCGCTCTTGACGGCGCTGCGCTCGAGCCGCTGCCAGCCGAGGACATCCGTGAGATCGCGCGGGCCCTCGACGTCGAGCACGAACCGGGCGCCGCCGACCTGCCAGGTCGTGACCTTCGCGTCGACGGTGACCTGGCGCCCGGCCACGCCGACGTCGACGGTGGCATCGAACGCGGGGCGCTCGGGGCCGATCCGCACGCCGGCGGCGGTCAGCGCCGCCGTGCCATCCCAGCGCACGCCGCGGCGCCGCAGCTGGACCTTCCCGGAGGCGGTGCCGGCGTAGGCGGGATCGATCATTGCCAGCGCGAACCGGTCGACGCTGGCGGTCAGCTCCAGCGTCTCCGACGCCAGGCCGTAGCCCGCATCCACCGCGACCCGCGCCTCGCCGCTCGCGGAGCGCACGCCCGCGATGGTGATCCGATCGCCCGCGATCTGGATCCGGCCGCCCGTGCCGGTCCACGTCCCGCGCGGGGTCTGCACGCGATGGCCCGCGAGCTCGATCTTCGTGGCGCCGACGCCGCCCGGCGGCAGCGTGACGCGCGCGTCGACATCGATCGTCGCGTTCGCGAGCGCGGGACGCGCCTGGACGTGCGCGGTGATCGTGCCTCGCGAGCTGCCGCGCGCGTCGACCGTGACGCTGCCGATCGGCAGGCCCTGGCGCGCGATCCCATCGGCGCGGATGTGGGCGTTGCCCGAGACGCCGGCGAGCGTGGCGCGGCCTTCGAGCGTGCCGCTGACGTTCGCGATCCCGAGCGTGCCCGAGCGCAGCCGCTGTCCGGTGAGCGTGCCGGTCACCCCGACATCGAGGGCCGGCGTCAGCACGCCGCGGGCGTGAGCTTCGATGCGGAGCGGGCCGGTGAGCGGCACGCGGCCGCCGCTCGCGATGACCGCGTCGCGCAGCGTCGTGACGAAGTACCCGGCGACCAGCTCGAGACGCTCGCCCTGCTGCCGCACGTCGCCGACCATCGCGCTGCCGAGCCCGCCGCCGCCGCCCGCGATCACCATGGCGTGAGCGCGCTCGACCGTGACGTCGGACACCGTCGTGCCGCCGAGCCGCGCGTCGAAGCCGACCGCTG
>JALZOI010000747.1 GCA_030857245.1 Myxococcota bacterium | reverse complement strand
TGCAGCTCGAACGCCTCGGCCTGATCCGCCGCACGCCGCGTCAGGCCCGCTCCATCGAGCTGCTCGTCCCCGCCGAAGAGCTACCCGCTCTTCAACCGATCAAAACCCCTGTGGCCGGGTACTAGTTGACCGGCGCTGGCGTCTTCGCTGGCTTCGCGGTGCCCTCGCCGGCCTCGTCGTCGTCGCCGTCAGCGGGCGCCGCCTCGCACTCGATGTCGATCGCGCCCTGCTTCACATCGATGTGCACGGTGCCGCCGTTGATCAGCTTGCCGAACAAGATCTCGTTCGCGAGCGGCGCCTTCAGCGTGCTCTGGACGAGGCGCGCCATCGGGCGCGCGCCCATCGCCTTGTCGTAGCCGTGCTCGACGAACCAGTCGAGCGCGGCGGGGCTGACCTCGATGTGCACCTTCTTCTCCGCGAGCTGACCGTCGAGCTCGTCGAGGAACTTCCGGGCGACCTTGCGGATCACGGGGAGGGGGAGCGCCCCGAAGAACACGGTGGCATCGAGCCGGTTGCGGAACTCGGGCGTGAACACGCGCTCGAGCGCCTTCTTGCCTTCCTTGCTGGGATCCGACGAGTCGCCCATGCCACCGAAGCCGATCGAGCCGAGGGCCATCTCGCGGCTCCCCGCGTTGCTGCTCATGATGAGGATGACGTTGCGGAAGTCGCTCTTGCGCCCGTTGTTGTCGGTCAGCGTCGCGTGATCCATGACCTGCAGGAGGATGTTGTAGATGTCGGGGTGCGCCTTCTCGATCTCGTCGAGCAGCACGACCGAGTACGGATGCTTGTTGATCGCGTCGGTCAGCTGACCGCCCTGATCGAAGCCGACGTAGCCGGGCGGCGCGCCGATCAAGCGCGACACCGTGTGCTTCTCCATGTACTCGGACATGTCGAACCGGATGAACTCGACGCCGAGCACGCTCGCCAGCTGCTTCGCGAGCTCGGTCTTGCCGACGCCCGTCGGTCCGGCGAACAGGAAGCTGCCCGTGGGCTTGTCGGGGCTGCCGAGGCCGGCGCGCGACAGCTTGATCACCGTCGCGAGCTGGTCGATCGCGGCGTCCTGCCCGAAGATCACGCGCTTGAGGTCACCCTCGAGGTCGCCGAGCTTCTTCTTGTCCGCCGACGAGACCGACTTCGTCGGGATGCGCGCGATCTTCGCGACCACCTCCTCGATGTGCACCGGGCGGATCTCGTCGGGCCGGAGCTCCGGCGCCATCAAGCGGACGCGCGCGCCGGCCTCGTCGATCACGTCGATCGCCTTGTCGGGCAGCTGCGAGCCGCTGATGTGGCGCGCCGACAGCTCGACCGCAGACTCGATCGCGGCGTCGGTGTACTTCACCTTGTGGTGCTCCTCGTAGACGCTCCTCAGCCCCTTGAGGATCTCGATCGCCTCGGGGACGGTCGGCTCCCCGATGTCGATCCGCTGGAACCGCCGGGCGAGCGCGCGATCGCGCTCGAACGCCTGGCGGTAGTCCTTGAACGTCGTCGAGCCGATGCAGCGGAGCTCGCCGTTGGACAGCGGCGGCTTGAGGATGTTCGCGGCGTCCATCGTGCCGCCGCTCGTGGCGCCGGCGCCGATGATGTTGTGGATCTCGTCGATGAACAGGATCGACTTGGGATCGCCGATCAGCACCTTCATCACGGCCTTGAGGCGCTCCTCGAAGTCACCGCGATAGCGCGTGCCCGCGAGCACGGCCGTCATGTCGAGCGAGTAGACCGTGCACTCCTTGATCGACTCGGGGACCTTGCCCTCGACGATCCGCAGCGCGAGGCCCTCGGCGAGCGCCGTCTTGCCGACGCCCGGCTCGCCGATCAGCAGCGGGTTGTTCTTCCGCCGGCGCGACAGCACCTGGATCATGCGCTCGAGCTCGTCGGCGCGGCCGATCAGCGGATCGATCTTGCCGTCGCGCGCGCGCTGCGTGAGATCGACGCAGAAGCTCTCCAGCGGGTTCGCGACCTTCGCGTCCTCCTGACCGTCGTCCTCGACGCCGCGCGTCCGCGGCACCACGGGGCCGACGCCGGTGTCGACCTTGGACACGCCATGCGAGATGTAGTTGATGATGTCGAACCGCGACACGCCCTGCTTCTCGAGCAGGTAGACCGCGTGCGAGTCGCGCTCGCGGAACATCGACGCGAGCACGTTGCCGGTCGTCATCTGCTGGCGGCCGGCGGCCTGGACGTGCATCGCCGCGCGCTGCAGCACGCGCTGGAACGCGAGCGTCTGGTCGGGACCGGAGTCCTCGCCCTCGGGCAGCTCGTCCTGCTCGTCGAGGAAGCGCTCGAGCTCGCCGCGCAGCTTGTCGACGTCACCGCCACACTTGACGACGATGTCGGCGCCGCTGGGGTCGTCGAGGATCGACAGCAGCAGGTGCTCGAGCGTGAGGTACTCGTGACGGCGTTCGCGGACGTCTTCGACGGCGCGTTGCAGGGTGGCCTGGAGCTCGGGTGACAGCATGTGTACCTCCGTACCTAATCCGTGGGCTCGATCGAGAGCTGAAGCGGGAACTGCTGGGCCTTCGCGAGGTGCAGGGTCTTGGTGACCTTGGTCTCGGCCACCTCGAACGTGTAGACCCCCGCGATGCCGACACCGTTCGTGTGCACGTGGCTCATGATCGCGACCGCGTCGCTCTCGTTCTTGTGAAACACCGTCTGCAGGACCCACACGACGAACTCGCGCGTCGTGTAGTCGTCGTTGTGGAGCAGGACCTTGTACAGCGGCGGCTTCTTGGTGCGCGTCCGCTCGTCGAGCACGAGCCCGGTCTGTCGCTCTCCGTCGCGCTTCCGCTCGGGAGGCTTCTTGTCGTCCGACAGCCGAATCACCATTGGCTCCAATCTTACGAGACCCTGCGGTCCTGTGTAGCGCTCGCAAGCCCTCATCGACACCCGGGATTTCGGGTAGGGCCGCGAGATCGCTCAAGGTCGGGCATTCATCGTCGTCGGAGCGGTCGCGAGCGCGCCATGATCGCCGTAGAGCGCGTCGTGGATGGCTTCCGCCCGCTCGGCGACCGACGCGCGGACGGTGTCATAGATCGGCGATCCACGCAGAGCCCCGAGCAGCGGACAGCGCTCGAGCCACGCCAGGTCGAACAGGCCGCCCTCGTTCGCGACGGCGAGCAGCGCCACGCTCCTCGGGACGTCGCCCTCGCGCATCGCGGCCTCGATCGCGAGCTGGCACAGGAACGAGCGGCGGCGGGCGCTGAGGTCGGCCCCGTCGATCCACGCCTGGAGCACGGCGGCGCGCTCGGACCACGGGACCTCGCGATCGTAGACCGGCGCCGCGATCGCGTTCTCCCGGGTGGGGCCGCGATGCCGCAGCTCGTCGAGCCACCGCGCCTCGGCGACGTGGTCACCCCGCCACACCGCGAACCGCAGCCGGTACCCGATGCCGCCCGCGGGCTCCGCGTCGCCCAGGCCCGCCGCGACGCGGTCCGCCTCCTCCCAGTCGCCTTGCAGCGCATACCCGAGCGAGAGCTCGGCGTTGACCGGCGCGACGTACGGGCTCATCGCGATCGCGTCGTCGAGCCGGGCGCGGGCATCGACGAGGTAGCCGGCCTCGAGCAGCATCCGGCCGAGCCACTCGTGCGCGTCGGCGAGCAGCGGCGCGCGCGCGATGGCGGCGCGGAAGCAGGC
>JALZOI010000746.1 GCA_030857245.1 Myxococcota bacterium | reverse complement strand
GGCCACGCCGCCGCCGTGGGATCGCGACGCGGCGGCGGGGCTCGCGGCGGTGCCGGGGACGGATGGTCCGCGCCTCGACCACGCGCGCCTGCTGCTGACGCGCGTGCACGACGATGCCCGCCGGATCGGGCACCTCATCGACTCGCTGTACGCCGAGACCGAGCCCGCGCACGACGTCCTGCTCGAGGACGAGACCGAGGGGCCGCCACCCCTCCGCGAGCGCCTGGGCGCGCTGCTCGATCTCGAATCCGCGGTGCTCCGTCACGTCCTCCGCGTCGCGATGTGCGTCGCCATCGCCGCCTCGCTCGCGACCGTGCTCGACCTCCGCCACGGCCACTGGATCACGATCACCGCGTACATCTTGCTGCTGCCCAACCGGGCCGCCACGACGACCCGCGCGATCCAGCGCGGCGTCGGCACGGTCACCGGCGCGATGATCGCCGCCGCGATCGCGTTCGTGGTGCGCGACCCCGTGATCCTGATGGTGATCATCGTCGTCCTCGCCGGGATCGGCGCATCGGTGCTGCAGCTCAACTACGGCCTGTACTCGCTGTTCGTCACGCCGACGTTCGTGCTGCTCGCCGAGGTCCACACCGGGGACTTCACGCTCGTCGAGGTCCGCGTCCTGTACACGCTGATCGGCGGCGGGCTCGCCTTCCTCGCGAGCGCCCTGCTCTGGCCGGCCCGCGAGCACGTCGCCTTCGGAGACCAGATGGCGGAGGCCGTCAGCCGCGCCGCGCGCTACCTCGGCAGCGTGCGTGGCGCGATCACCGACGACATCCCCTCGCCCTCCCCCGCGGTGATCGCCACGCGCCGGGCGTTCGGCCTCGCTCTCAACAACGCCGAGAGCGCGCTCGATCGCGTGATCGCGGAGCGCACACCGGATGCGCTGCTCGAGCCACGGATGACGATGGTGATGACCGTGCGGCGCCTCGGCGGCGCCATCAACGTGCTCGGCAGCACCCGTGCCGTGGTGCCGTACGCGCCGCACGCCCGCGACCTCGCGGTGCTCGCGGAGGCGATCGAGCAGCGCCTCGCGGAGCTGGCGAGCACGATCCGGGACGGCACGCCGCCGCCGCCGCCGCCGCCGGCCACGGCCGTCCCCTTCGAGCAGCCAACGATCGCCGCGCGGCTGTCGCGCATCGACGCCCAGCTCGCGGTGCTGACCGACGCGGTGACCCGCGCGGCGACGAGGACTCGCAACGCCCACGCCCGCGGCGCGGTTTTCGCCCCTTGACGCGCGCGCTCGTGGTGGCACACAGCAGACATGGCTGGTGCGCGTTGCTGGAGGTCGCCTGATGCCTGACGTCGTCACCCGCGACGGGTGCCGCCTCGCGAGCTGGCTCGCCGGCCCTCCCGGTGCTCCCGTCCTCGTGCTCGCCAGCTCGCTCGGCACGGATCACACGATGTGGGAGGCCCAGGCCACGGTGTTCGCCGACCACGTCCGCGTCCTGCGCTACGACGCCCGGGGGCATGGCGCCTCGGACGCGCCCGCCGGGGCGTACTCACTCGAGCGCCTCGCCGAGGACGTCCTCGATCTGCTCGATGCGCACGGCGTCGCGCGCGCACACTTCTGCGGACTCTCGCTCGGCGGCATGATCGGCCAGTGGCTCGCGGCGCACGCCCCCGAACGGATCGACCGGTTGATCCTGGCGAACACCGCCGCGTGCATGGGACCGCCGGCGTTCTGGGACCAGCGCATCGAGGTGGTGCGCACCCAGGGCACGACGGCGATCGCCGACGGCGTCGTCGCGCGCTGGTTCACGCCCGCGTTCCGTGAGCGGGAGCCGCGCGAGGTCGCGCGGTTTCACGGGCTGCTCCTCGCGACCTCCGCGGTCGGCTATGCCGGCTGCTGCGCCGCGATCCGCGACATGGATCAGCGCGCGACCGCTGCGCAGATCTCCGCGCCGACGCTGCTGATCGCAGGCTCGGAGGATCCCTCGACGCCGCCGGCGCTGAGCGAGGAGCTCGCGCGCGCGATTCCTGGCGCGCAGCTGACGACGCTGGCGTCGGCGCACCTGTCGAGTGCCGAGCAACCCGCCGCGTTCAACCGCGCGGTCCTCGAGCACCTCGCATGACGCCCCGCGGATGTGGGACACTGGCGAGGTGCCTCCCCCGGGTCGCTTCGAGATCGACTGGCGGCGGCTGTCCCGCTGGTGCCTGCTCGGCACGGTGGTGATGTTCCTCTGGTTGATCGCGCCGGTCGCCAAGTGCACCTTCGGCGCCTTCCGGGACACCCCGCTGAGCGCCATCAACCCGACGGCTGCGGACCCGGCGGATGCCGACACGCAGCGCGTCGAGGAGAGTCGCGGGTTCATCGGCACCGTCGTCGCCGCCGGCCAGCAGTGCTACCGCAGGACGCCACTCCTCGGCCAGGAAGGCTGGAAGGGGCAGCTCCTGCTGTGGTTCGCGGGCGCGACGCTCGTGACCTGGCTGGTCAACCAGATCCTGTCGCGCCGCCGCCGCAAGTTCGTCTGAGCGGCTGACTAGATGTCGCGATGCCGCTCGGGCTTGGGGCCCTTGGCGTCGGCCTCCTTCGAGGAGTCGATGTCGTGGGCGCCAAAGCCATCGAGGATCGAGCGCGCCTTGCGAGCCCAGTCCGAGTCATCGGCGTGGACCGAGAGCAGCGCGCCGCCCTGGTTGATGAAGGACTCGTAGCGCTTCGCCTCGTACTCCGGGATGCCCATGCCGATCAGCGCGCCGGTCAGCGTACCGACGGCGCCACCGACGCCGGCACCCGCGAGCGCGCCCATGATCGGACCGGCGGCGAGGAACGCGCCGAGCCCGGGGATCGCGATCGCGCCGAGGCCGAGCAGCAGGCCCACGGTGCCCCCGCCGAGCACGCCCGCCGTCGCACCGGCCGCCGCACCCTCGGGCGCCTTCGTGTGCTTCTCGTGCGCGAACGTCTTCGTGTTGCTGCGATCCGGGAGCAACGCCGAGATGTCATCGTTGCGATAGCCTGCGGCCTTCAGCGCATCGACCGCGAGGCCGAGCTTCTGCTCGTCATCGAACAGGCCGAACACCGAGATCTTCTTGTCGCGCTTGTCTTTCACTTCGCCCATGACGATCTCCTGGTTGAGATGAATCGGGATGAATCGCTCTGACACGTTGCGAGGGACGTGCCGGGCTGCTGCGAAGCTCGCGGAGCCCCGATGGGTCTCCGGATGCATCTCGAGCGGTCTTCGGGTCACGCCCTCGGGTGAGGCGCCCCTCGTCGTGGTACGACGATCGCCGCGAGCGGCGCGATCGTGCCGACCATCGAGCTCGGGCACTCGTCGCGCTGGAGGTACGCGTCGGAGTCGCAGCTCGAGCCACCGTCGGCCAGCTGGTAGCGCACCCCCGCCATGGCTTGATCCACGGCACCGCACGATCGACGTCGACATCCGCCCGAGCAGAGCGGGCAGCGCGCTGCATCGTCGCCCACTCGACGTGTCCCCTCCGGTGGTCTACGCTGGGCGCGATGTCAGAAAGACCTGGTCGCAACGATACCTGTCACTGTGGCTCGGGCTCCAAGTACAAGAAGTGCTGCCTGGAGAAGGACGAGGCCGCACGGGTCGCCGCCGCTGCCACGCAGGCCAGCGCGGCGGCTGCCGCTGCCGCCGCCGCGCCCGCGCAGCCGGAGACCCGCACGACC
>JALZOI010000745.1 GCA_030857245.1 Myxococcota bacterium | reverse complement strand
GCCTCACCGCCCGCCGCTGCCGCCGTGGTGGCGATTCCCGCCGATCCGCGGCTCGCCGCGGATCTCGCGTCGTTCGACGTGATGTGGCAGAGGGTCCACGACAGCTTCTACGATCCGACGTTCGGCGGCCTGGACTGGGCCGCCGTGAAGACCGAGCTGCGGCCCAAGGTCGCCGCGACGACGACCCGCGAGGACACGCGCAAGATCATGAACGAGGCGCTCGAGCGGCTCGGCAAGTCGCACTTCGGGGTGTGGGGCGGCAAGGAGCTCGAGGACGCCGCGGAGAGCGCGCCCCGCGGCGACGCCGACGTCGGCCTCGACATCCGGATCCTCGGGGGCGCCGCGATCGTCGTGCGCGTCGAGGCGGGGTCGTCCGCGACCGGCAAGGTCGGCCTCGGCGCCAAGCTCGTCGCGATCGACGACAAGGAGCTCGCGCCGCGGCTCGCCGCGATCGCGAAGGCGCTCGACGGCGCGAAGATCACGCCGCTGCTGCAGAGCCGCGCCGTGCTCGCGCTGATGCAGGGCGCCGTCGACAGCCAGGTCAAGCTGACGTTCGAGACCGCTGGCAAGCGAGCCGCGCGCGTGACCTTGCCGCGCCGCCCGCCGGCGGGCCGGATGGTCAGCCTCGGCAACCTCGGGCCGGCGCCGCTGGTCTACGAGGCGCGCTGGCTCGACAAGCAGGTCGCGTACATCCGGCTGTCGATCTTCCTCGACCCGGCCACGGTGGTGCCGGCGATCGCGCGCGACCTCGAGCTGTTCGCCAAGGCGCGCGGCGTGATCTTCGATCTGCGCGGCAACCCCGGCGGGCTCGGCGGCATGGCCATGGGCATCGGCGGTCACCTGATCTCCGACGACAACAAGAAGCTCGGCACGATGCGGAGCCGCCAGACCTCGCTCGACTTCGTGATCAACCCGCAGTCGGCGCGCTACGCCGGCAAGGTCGCGGTGCTCGTCGACGAGCTCTCGGCGTCGACGTCGGAGATCTTCGCCGGCGGATTGCAGGATCTGAAGCGCGCACGCGTGTTCGGGCGCCGCACGCCGGGAGCGGCGCTGCCGTCGGTCATCGAGGAGCTGCCGAACGGTGACCGCTTCCAGTACGCGGTCGCCGACTACGTGTCGGTGAGCGGGACGGTCCTCGAAGGCGAGGGCGTGACTCCCGACGAGCCCATCGTCCTCGATCCCAGGCTGCTACGCGCCGGCAAGGATCCGGATGTGCTCGCGGCGACGCGCTGGATCATGCGCCGGTAGCCGCGCCGGGGTCGCGAACGGGAGCGCTTGCGTGGCGCGCCGAATCCCGACATGGTCCCGCGCATGTCACGTACTCGCCTCGCCTTCCTCCTCGCGGTCTCGCTGGCCGTCCCTCTGGCCGGCTGCGGCGGCAGCAAGGCTGCCCCCGCGACGACCACGCCGGCCGCCCCGGCGCCGCCGGCCGCGGTGGCCGAGCCCACGACCGCCGATGACGTCATCGAGCGCTCGCTCGCCGCGCAAGGCGGCCGCCCGGCTCTCGCGAAGTTCACGTCGATGAAGCAGACCGGCACGCTCGTCATCCCGCAGATGGGCGCCAAGGGCACGATGATGCTCCAGGCCGTGCCGCCGCGCAGCTCGGTGATGCAGCTCGAGATCCCCGGCATCGGCAAGATCGCGCAGGGCGTGAAGGACGACGTCGCGTGGGAGATGAACCCGATGACGGGGGCGCGGATCGTCACCGGCGCCGAGCGCACGCTGCTGCTGCGCGAGGCGACGTTCGGCGCGGATCTGATGTGGAAGGAGCTCTATCCCACGTCCGTGCTCGACGGCGTCGTCGACTTCCAGGGGACCCCGGCCTACAAGGTCACGCTGACCGCGAAGGAGGGCGACACCCAGACGCGCTACTTCGCGAAGGACACGTTCCTGCCGCTCGGGGTCGAGATGACGGTCGACAGCCAGATGGGCAAGGTCCCGATGACCATGAAGCTCTCCGACCATCGCGAGATCGCCGGCGTGAAGTTCGCGCACAAGATGGAGCGCAACGAGGGTCAGGTCACGATCGAGATCACGATCGACAAGATCGAGCCCAACGTCGCGATCCCGGCGACCACCTTCGACCTGCCGCCCGAGATCCAGAAGCTGCAGAAGAAGTAACGGCCTCCGGGCCTCCGGCCGAGCGCCCGGTCAGGGCGCGGGACGCCCGAACACCCGAGCCAGCACGCTGGTCGCGGCCCAGTAGCCGCACATGCCGTGGACGCCACCGCCGGGCGGCGTCGACGACGAGCACAAGAAGATGTCGGGCGCGGACGTGGCGTACGGGTCGACGCGGACCATCGGGCGAAACAGCAGCTGTCTCCAGTCCGAGATCCCGCCGTTGATGTCGCCACCGACGTAGTTGGCGTTGTAGCGCTCCATCGCCCGCGGATTCATCGTCGCGCGCGCGAGGATCACGTCGCGAAAGCCGGGCGCGAACGCCTCGACGTGGGCCTCGATCGCGGCGGTCGCGTCGACCTCGGCTCCATGCGGCACGTGGCAGTACGCCCACGCGACGTGGCGCCCGGGGGGGGCCCGCGAGGGGTCGAACGGGGTCGGTTGCACGAACAGCACGAACGGTCGCTCGGGCACCTGGCCGGCGTGGATCGCGCGTTCGGCGGCCGCGACGTCGGCGACGGTGCCCGACAGGTGCACGGTCGCCGCACGTGCGCAGCGTGCGTCGCGCCACGGCACCGGCTCGCGGAGCGCCCAGTCGATCTTGAACACGCCGGGGCCGTAGCGAAAGCGCTCGAGCCCGTTGCGGTACGTCGAGGACAGCCGGTCGCCGCAGATCCCGAGTAGCTGGCGCGGCGTGACGTCGAAGACGTACGCGCGCGCCTTCGGCAGCTGCGCGAGGCGCTCGACGCGCTCCCCGAGCACGAGCTCGCCGCCGCGCTCGTGGAACCGCGTGAGCAGCGCCGCGGTGATCGAGCTCGAGCCGCCGCGCGCGATCGGCCAGCCGACCGCGTGACCCGCCGCCGCGAGCACGAGCCCGAAGGACGCGGTCGCGGGCGAGCCGAGTGGCACCATCGCGTGCGCCGCGATCCCGGCGAGCAAGGCCGCCGCCTCGGTGCCGTAGAACCTGCTGGCGAGGCCACGCAGCGAGCGCAGCGCCTCGAGCCCGAAGCGCGCGAACAGCACCGGGTCGCGCGGCACGCGCAACGGGCCGAGGATCATCTCGAGCAAGCGATCGAACTGGTCGACGAACGGCGCGAGCAGCCGGCGGTACGCGGGGGCATCGCGACCGAGCTGCGCCGCGGTGGCGTCGAGGGACTTCTCGAGGAGCACGGCGTCGCCATCCGGCAGGAGGTGCGCGAGGGGCGTCGCGGGATGGACCCACTCGAGGCCCGCGCCCTCGAGGTCGAGCTTGCGGAACCACGGCGACGCGAGGCCCAGCGGATGCACCGTCGAGCAGACGTCGTGCAGGAAGCCCGGCTCGGTGAGCTCGCTGGTCCGGCTGCCGCCACCGGGGGTGTCACTCGCCTCCACCACGAGCGTCGAGAGCCCGGCCCGCACGAACGCGTTGGCGGCGGCGAGCCCGTTGGGGCCCGCACCGACGACGACGACGTCCCGGTCGGGCCCGCTCACGCGAGCTCCGGCGGGGCACTTCGACCGGGCGCCAGCGCGGTGCCGGGGCGGAGC
>JALZOI010000744.1 GCA_030857245.1 Myxococcota bacterium | reverse complement strand
ACCTCCGAGGGCGGGACCGCGGCGGCGAGCAGCGCGCGGGCCTCGTCCCGCCACGCGGCGACGTCGCGCGCCGACCGCGCGCTCCTCATCGCGCTGGCTCCGCGAAGTCGAAGGCGAGCTGCTCGCGGCGTGCCGGGGCGACGCGCGCCCGCAGATCGACGCGATCGATCAGGTGCGCATCCGGGTTGTGGTCGGCGGTGATCACGAACGGCGTGGTCCGTCGCATCGGCACGCGCAGGGTCGCGAGATCGACGAGCCGCACCGCCCGGGCGCGCCGCAGCCGGAGCAGCCGATCGACGGTACGCACGCCGAGCCCGGGCACGCGCAGCAGCCGCTCGCGCTCCGCGCGGTTGACGTCGACCGGAAAGGCGGCGCGGTGGCGCAGCGCCCACGCGAGCTTCGGATCGATCTCGGCTTCGAGGTTCGGAGCGTCCGGTGTCGTGAGCTCGGCGGCCTCGAACCCGTAGTGGCGGATCAGCCAGTCGGCCTCGTAGAGGCGGTGCTCGCGCACGAGCGGCGGCGCCGCGGAGGGGAGCCGGCCGTCGGCGCGCTGGGTGGGTGAGTAGGCGGTGTAGTAGACGCGGCGGAGCCGGAACTGGTCGTAGAGCACCGCCGCGGTCTGCAGGATGGCGGCGTCCGGGGTCGGCGTCGCGCCGATGATCATCTGCGTGCTCTGCCCGGCGGGGGCGAAGCGCTGCGGCGCCGCGTCGTGGTGCTCGCGGATCGTCGTCATCGCCGCGTGGATCGCCGGCACCGCCTTCTCCGGCGCGAGCGCCGTCAGGTCGGCGACCGTCGGCAGCTCGATGTTGACGCTGAGCCGGTCGCACCATCGCCCGGCCTCGGCGATCAGCGCGGCGCTCGCCCCGGCGACCGACTTGAGGTGGATGTAGCCGCCGAACTGGTGCGTCGTGCGGAGCGTGCGCGCGACCTGCGTCACCAGCTCCATCGTGTAGTCGGGATCGCGCAGCACGCCCGACGACAGGAACAGCCCCTCGATGTAGTTGCGCCGGTACATCGCGAGCGTGAGCTCGACGACCTCGTCGGGGGTGAACGTCGCGCGCGGGATGTCGCTCGACCGGCGGTTCACGCAGTACGTGCAGTCGAACGTGCACTTGTTCGTCAGCAGCAGCTTGAGCAGCGACACGCAGCGGCCGTCGGGCGTGTAGCTGTGGCAGATGCCTTCGCCGGTCGCGTGGCCAAGGCCGGTGCGCGTGCCCCGTCGCTCGACCCCGCTCGACGCGCACGACGCGTCGTACTTCGCGGCGTCGGCCAGGATCGACAGCTTCTTGCGAACCTCCAAGACGGGAGTTTGACGCGTCGAAGGCCTGCCGGGTTTCGCGAGCCGCTCGAGGAGATCCCGTCCGAGGACCTCGCAGGCGCGAGCGCTACGGCTTCTTGAAGCGCGTGCGATCGAGGCCGTGCCGCTCGACGAGCGCCCACAGGTTCTTGCGATCCATGCCAGCGGCCCGCGCGGCCTGCGCGAGGTTGCCGCCGTGGGTGCGCAACAGCTCGGTGAGGTACTGGGTCTCGAACGCGTCGACGACCTGCTGCTTGAGCTCGCGGAACGGGCGCGTGACATCGACCGGCAGGCTGTGGTGATTCCCGAGCGGCAGCGACACGTCCGCCTCGTCGATCACCGATCCCGCCGCCACCACCATCGCCTGGTGGACCTTGTTCTCGAGCTCGCGGACGTTGCCGGGGAAGTCATACGCCTGGAACCGCGCGAGCGCCGCCGGCGAGATTGCGTGGATCGGCTTGCCCAGGCGCCCCCGGTACTTGTTCACGAAGTGGTGCACGAGCAGCGGGATGTCCTCGGGGCGCGACCGCAGCGGCGGCAGGTGCATCGGGAACACGATGATGCGGTAGTAGAGGTCCTGGCGGAAGCTGCCGCTCGCGACGAGCTGATCCAGATCGCGGTTGGTCGCCGTGATGATGCGCACGTCGACGCGGCGGTCCTGGTCGTCGCCGATCCGGCGGAACTCCTGCGACTGCAGGACGCGGAGCACCTTCGCCTGCAGGGGGAGCGGCATCTCGCCGATCTCGTCGAGGAACAACGTGCCGGTGTGCGCGGCGACGAGCAGACCCTCGCGGTCGCGCGTCGCATCCGTGAACGCGCCGCGGACGTGTCCGAACAGCTCGTCCTCGAGCAGCGCCTCCGGGATCGCGGCGCAGTTGACGACCACGAACGGCGCGTCGTGCCGCGGCGACGAGTTGTGGATCGTGCGCGCCACCAGCTCCTTGCCGGTGCCGCTCTCGCCGAAGATCGCCACGGTGGCGTCCGTGACCGCGACCATCGCGATCCGGTCGTAGAGCTCCTTGATCCACGCGCCGACGCCGATCAACACGTCGCTCTTGCGCGGGCGCCGCTTGTCGGAGCGCTCCGCGATCGGCGCGCTGCGACCGACCCGGAACGCCAGCTCGGCTGCCGAGAACGGCCGGGGCACCCAGTCACTCGCGCCACACCGCGACGCGATGGCGGCGCCATCCGGCCCCGCCGCGGAGACGATGACGCGGACGCCGCCGCCCTGGGTGACGAGCTCGCGCACGAGCTGGGGCGTCGGAGCCGGGTCGCCTTCGAGGACGATGCAGTCGAACGGGCGGCCCGCCGCGATCGCATCGCGCAACTGTGCCGTCGCGCCCTCGCGCGCCGCGCCGGTGACCTCGACTGCGAGATCACCGAGCAGCTCCGCTACCACGTCGCGCGTAGCCGGACTCCGGTCGACGACGAGCACCCGCAGCATCGCGGGTGATCATACGCGCGCGGCTGTCGCCTGACGCGACCGCGCGTCGCTAGACAGCTCCGCGGCCGCCGCGCGTCCCGAGGAACCCGCGGGCGAAGTGGGCGATCATGACGATCACACCGACGGCGAGGAGCAAGTGGATGCCCATCGAGGCGACGCCCCACACGAACTTGAGGGCGATCCAGAGGACGAGAAGGAGGATACCAAGTCCGATCAACATGCTCGTCGGTAGTGCAACGCACGTACCGACGCAGGCCCTTCGTGGTCGACCCGGATCGCCTGGCTCGCCGGCGCCGGGCGCCCGCGGAGGGCACGCCGGGGACGACCCGCCCGCCTGGCACGCCGCCTCGCCGTTCTCCGGAGAGCGACCACGCCCCGCCGAGCGGTGCTACCAGTCCTTGAGCGGGTCCTTCGAGCGACCCGAGGCCCGGCGGCGCGCCTCATCCCGCTGCAGGCGCCGGGAGAAGTTCTCGAGATCGTCGAGCTTCTGGTCGGCGGGCGAGTCCGGAGATCGGGGCTGCGTGCGCCCACGGTTCGGCCGCTGCGACGGCTCTTGCGAGCCCTGACCCGAGCCCGAGCCCTGACCGGGCTGACCCTGGCCCGGCTGCCCGGAGCCTTGCTGCTGCTGCCCCGAACCCTGGCCATCACGCGGCTGCGGTTGCTGCTGTGAGCCCGAGCCTTGCCCGGGCTGCGGTTGCTGCGAGCCCGAGCCCTGCCCCGGCTGCGGCTGCTGCGAGCCCGAGCCCTGATTGGGCTGCGGCTGTTGCGAGCCCTGCTGCCCCGAGCCCTGCTGCCCCGAGCCCTGGCCCTGCTGCCCCGAGCCCTGGCCCTGCTGCCCCGAGCCCTGGCCCTGCTGCCCCGAGCCCTGGCCCTGCTGCCCCGAGCCCTGGCCCTGCTGCCC
>JALZOI010000743.1 GCA_030857245.1 Myxococcota bacterium | reverse complement strand
ATGTGGGAGTCTCGCCGTCGCGTCGTGTCCGAGCACACGCCTCCCCATTGCCGGTTGCCGGCTGCTTGTTGCCCGCCGCCCGGTTCTAAAGCGACCGTGAGTCGCGTCAGGCGCTGTAATGCCGGCCACCCAGGAGCGTCCTCAACGCGATGCCTGCAGAAATCTGGTGCCCGCGTTCGTCCCGGATGGCGCCGGCATGCCACGGTCGGGCCGCTGCGGCCTTGCAGCCAGAGGAAAACTCTCGTGCGTCCAGTTGTCATGAACCGCCGTCCCTCTTCGTCCCTGTCTCGAGGCCTGTTCGGCACGGTCCGGAGGCTCGTGAAGATCGCCGCCGTGGTGGCGGGGTTCGGCGCGTGCGCGCCCTCCCAGTCGGCGGTGTTCGGTCCGGTGGATCGCGAGGTCGAGCGCCGGCTCGATCTCGCGGTGACGTGGGGCGACGACCGCGTGCCGGCGGCGATCACCGCGCTGCTCGCGAAGCCGCTCGATCGGGATGCCGCGGTGCGGATCGCGCTCGCGAAGAACCGGCGGCTCCAGGCGTCGTACGACGCACTCGGGATCGCGGCGAGCGACGTCGCGAGCGCGACCGTGCTCGGCCCGACCGAGGTCCACGTCGCCTACAAGGTCGCGCTCGACGGCGACGGCAACGAGCTCGAGCTCGAGGTCACGCAGGACATCCTCGAGTTGCTCCAGCTGCCGCAGCGCCGCGGCATCGCGAACGCCGAGCTCGCCGCCGCCCGGGCGCGGGCCGTCGCCGCCACGATCAGCCTGGTCGCGCGCGTCGAGGCCGCGTACGTCGGCGTGGTCGCGGCACAGCAGGAGCTCGAGCTCCAGACCACCGCGTTCGACGCCGCCAGCGCCTCGGCCGAGATCGTCGAGCGCATGTATGCGGCGGGCAACGCGCCGCGGCTCGCCCTCGCGCGCGAGCGTGATCGACGCGAGCAGACGCGCCTCGACCTCGCGCGGGCGCAGCTCGCGGTCGAGCTCGAGCGCGAGGCCTTGAACGAGCTGCTCGGGCTGTCGGGGCCGGACACCCGGTGGACGGTGACGAACCGGCTGCCCGACCCGCCGCGTGCCGCGCCCGCCCTCGACACGCTCGAGCGCGATGCGGTGGAGGCCAGCCTCGACCTCGAGGCGCTGCGCTCCGATGCGGCCTCGGCGGCCGGGCGCGTCGGCCTCGCGCGCGTGCGTGCGTGGTTCCCTCAGCTCGGGGTCGGCGTCGCTGCATCGCGCACCGACGGTGAATGGGAGGCCGGGCCGGCCGTCAGTATCGGCCTGCCGATCTTCAACCAGCAGCAAGGTCCGCGGGCTCGCGCCCACGCCGAGCTGCGGCGCTCGCGCAACGAGGCGACGGCCACGGCCGTCGAGCTCCGGGCTCGGGCCCGCGCGACGCGCCAGCAGGTGCTCCAGAGTCACGCCGAGGCCCGCCACCTGTTCGAGGTCGTGCTGCCCCTGCGCCAGCAGATCGTCGACGAGACGTTGAAGCAGTACAACGCGATGAACGCGTCGACGTTCGAGCTGCTGACGGCGCGGCGCGATCTCATCGACGGCGGTCGCCAGTACATCGACGCGCTCCGCCGCTTCTGGCGCGCCGCCGCCGACGTCCGCGCACTCGTGCGCGGCGGGATGCCGCATGGCGCAGAGGCCGCGCCCGTCACACCTTCATCCGATACCCGGAGCGAGCGCCGCGAGGGCCACTAGCCATGATGAATCGCCGAAATCTTCTGAAGAGCAGCGTCGCGGTGAGCGCGGCGATCCTCGCACGCGCGAGGCTCGCAGCCGCGCAGGCACCCGCGCATGGTCCCGGTCACGGGGGCGCCTCCAAGACGGCGGCCCCGGTCGGCCCGATGAGGCTGACGAAGGGCCGCGCGGTCGCGGGCGAGAGCTACACGCCGGTCGTGATGCCGAACGGCTCGACGCTGCCGTTCGAGAAGCAGGCCGGGGTCAAGGTGTTCCACCTGACCGCGGAGCCGGTGACGCACGAGATCGCACCCGGCCTCGAGATCGAGGCGTGGGGCTACAACGGCACGACGCCGGGCCCGCTGATCGAGTGCGTCGAGGGCGACACGATCCGGATCTACGTGACGAACAAGCTGCCCGAGCCGACGTCGGTGCACTGGCACGGCGTGATCCTGCCGGCGGGGATGGACGGCGTCGCGGGGCTGACGCAGCGAGCGATCCCCGTCGGCAAGACCTTCCGCTACGAGTTCACGATGAAGCACGCGGGGACGTTCATGTACCACCCGCACTTCGACGAGATGGTGCAGATCGCGCTCGGCATGGTCGGCATGATCGTCGTCCATCCGCGGCGGCGCGATGGGCGTCGCGTGCGCGACTACTCGCTGATGGCGCACGAGTGGATGATCCCGATCGGCTCGCGCCGCCCCGATCCGATGGCGATGAGCGACTTCAACGTGCTCACGTTCAACAGCAAGGCGTTCCCGGCGACCGAGCCGCTGGTCGCGGAGCTCGGTGACCTGGTGCGGATCCGGCTCGGCAACCTCGGCCCGATGGATCACCACCCGATCCACCTCCACGGGTATCGGTTCGAGGTCACCGAGACCGATGGCGGCCCGGTCCCGCGCGCGGCGCGCCGCCCCGACACCACGACGCTCCTCCCCGTTGGTGCGGTGCGCGTGATCGAGTTCGTCGCCGACAACCCCGGCGACTGGGCGTTCCACTGCCACATGACCCATCACGTCATGAACCAGATGGGGCACGCGACGCCGAACCTCGTCGGCGCGAACGTCCAGGGCGTCGACGCGCGCGTCGGTCGCGTCGTGCCGGGCTACATGACGATGGGCTCGACGGGCATGGGCGACATGCACGCGATGGAGCTCCCCGACAACAGCATCTCGATGGTCGGCGGCAAGGGCCCGTTCGGGACGATCGACATGGGCGGCATGTTCACGATCCTCAAGGTCCGCAAGCAGCTCACCGGTGATCGGGATCCGGGCTGGTACGAGCATCCGGCCGGCACCGTCGCGAGTGAGGCCACCGCGGCCGAGCTCGCGCGCGATGGCATCAAGGGTTAACCGATGAAGACGAAGCTCTCGATCCTGATCACCCTCCTCGCGGCGTGTGGTGGCTCCGCGAGTCCCCGCTCGACCTCACGGATCGCCGATCCGATCCCGATGGTGGAGGGCCCGGTGGCGACGCTCGTCGCCGATGCGCCGGCGGATCCGCGGGGGAACCCGCCGCCGCCCGCCGAGCCAGCGCGCCCGGATCCCGCTGCGGCGCAGGCCCAGCTGGTCGCGTTCGAGACCGCCGCGTACGAGCGGGCCAAGCCGGTGTTCGAGAAGTACTGCGCGAGCTGCCACACGAAGGGGCAGCGCGGCGCGAAGGCCGGCGCCCTGAAGCACTTCGAGATGACGACGTATCCGTTCGGCGGGCATCACGCGGCGGAGATCAGCGGGGAGATCCGCGAGGTGCTCGCGATCGGCGGTGGCAAGCCGACGATGCCCAAAGGCAAGCCGGGCAGCGTTCGCGGCGAGGAGCTCGCGCTGATCGCGGCGTGGGCCGATGCCTTCGACGCGGCGCACGCGGGCGATGCGGGCAAGGCGCCCGCCGGGAGCGGTGGCCACGATCCTCACGACCACAGCGCGCCGAAGCCGTCCGCCGGCGACCCGCCCGCGCGACCCGCACC
>JALZOI010000742.1 GCA_030857245.1 Myxococcota bacterium | reverse complement strand
GCGCGCGAGGCCCTCGTGGTCGCGCCGGGTGCGACGACCGGCGGTGACGACGACCGGCCGCTGCGCGCAGCCGATGTCGATCGGCTGCTCGCTCGCGCGGCGCGGGAGCCCGACGGCCGCTACCGCGCGCTCGCGAGTCGCGTCCTGCCGGGGACGCCGGTCGGCGGCAGTGCGCCGCGTGGCACCCGCGCGGGCGACGCGAACGACACGATCGCGCATCAGGATCGCCGGGACCAGCGCGGGTTGCTCAGCCTGGCCGCGTGGCTCAACCACACCGATATCAAGCCAGCCAACACGCTCGATGTCTGGATCCCGGACCCCGCGGACGCGACGGTCGGCCACGTCGTGCATTACCTCCTCGATTTCGGCAAGGCCCTCGGCGCGATGGCGCGGATCGATCAGCGGCCCGAGGCGGGCTTCGCCTACTACGGGCACACCTTCACGCCGGGCGCGGTCCGCTCCGACGCGCCGTGGCAGCGTCTCGGGCCCTTCCCCGCCCTGCGCGGGCTCGGCTGGCTGGAGAGCGAGCACTTCGATCTGGCGCGCTGGACCCCGCTGCATCCGTGGCTCCCGTTCCAGCAAGCGGATCGCTTCGATCGCTTCTGGGGTGCGCGGATCGTCATGAGCTTCACGCCCGCGCAGCTCGCGGCGGCGCTCGCGGCCGCGCGCTACAGCGAACCGCAGACCGTCGCGTACCTGACGCGCGTGCTCCGCGAGCGGCAGCGGAAGATCGGCGAGCAGGCGTTTCGTGCCGTCGCTCCGCTCGTCGGCTTTGACGTCCGCGGCGGCGCGCTGTGCTTCGCGGATCTCTGGGTCCGGCACGCCCTGGGCGGCGGCGCGGCGACGTACACGGCGGTCCTCGACACCGACGCCGATGCCAACGCCAACGCCGACGCCGGCACCGCCGCCGCCACCGCATGGCAACGTACCGCGACCGCCGCGAGCGATGGGACCGTCTGCGTGGACCTGCCGCCGGTGACCGAGCACCGCCCCGTCGTCATCGAGCTCCGGGTCGCGCGCCCGGGGCAGGAGCTGCCGCCGGTGCGCGTCCACGTCGGTGCTGTGGCCGGTGCGCCGCCGTGCGTGATCGCGATCGATCGCCGGTGAGCGCCGCAGCGATCGAGTCGCGGGGCTACTCGGCGAGCAGGCGCTCGACGTCGGCGGTGATCGCGGCGATCGCGTCGCCCGCGGGCTCGATGGTCCCGCCGAGATGGACGCGGCGCACGATGCCGCGCTTGTCGAGGAGGAAGCTGACGCTCGTGAACGACCGCTCGTGACCGTCGAGCCACCACCGGCGCAGCGTCGCCCAGCCCTGGTCGATCGCGACCGGGAACTGATAGCCGTAGTGCTTGACCCAGCCCGCGACCTGCGTGGGATCGAGCGGCGTCGCTTCCTTGTGGTGATACATGCCGATCACCGCGAGGCCCTTCGCGGCATGGCGCTCGTGCAGCGCCCGTAGCGTCGGTGCGGTGGCGCTACAGAACGGGCAGGACGGGCCCATGAACCAGCGCACGAACACGACCTTGCCGCGAAGCTGCTCGAGCGTGAGCGGCGCCGAGTTGAACCACTGGGTGACCTCGAACGGCGGGGCCAGCTCGTCGATCACGCCGACGAGGCGGTCGTTGTCGGCGGCTGCGACGGGCGCAGCGGACGCGGTCTCCGGCAGCGTGGTGGCGGGCGCCGGGTCGGGCGCGGGCGCCTGCATCGAGCCACACGCCGGGACCATGGCCGTGAGCGAGGTAACGGTCCAGATCCGCACGGCGATCATGTAGCGCATCCTCGGCCCGGTCTGGAACCCGGCTGGGACGCCCGAGATTCCCGCCCGGCGTGATCAGCGCCGGCGGCCGTTACGCACGCTTCGCTTGTTGGCTCGCTTGTTGGCTCGCTTGTCCGTGCGCGACTGCTTCGCGCGTTGCTGCTTGGTGGCGCGGGACGGCTTGGCCTTCGCGGTCGCCGACTTCGTCGGGCGGTCGGGAGTCGTGCGGGTCAGCGGCCGCGAGCCGCCGGCAGGCTCGATGTACTCGCTCCAGTTCACCTTCGCCTGCGCCTGCGCCTCGCCACCGAGCCCGGCGGTGACCAGCAGGACGATGACGGCGAGACCGAAGGATCCCGCGGAGCCTGCACGGCGGAGCGATCTGGACAGCATCACCGTGGTGACAGCAGGGTTCGTACCAGCCGACCCGCGGACGCAACCCACCGAAACACCATCACGACGCGCCGCGGGTGGGAGCCTGGCTGGTACCTGCCGGTCCAGATTGGACTCCCAGGTACAGCCCAAGCCCCGAGCGGCTCGGGGGCGCGGCAGTCCGGAACAACGCGGCGCCGGGCGACCGGCAGCACGAAGGCAGCGTCATCCTCGGCCCCGCCCGGGCGACGAATGGGAGCCACCGCTCGGCTATAGTGCGCGGATGCCCAGCGAGTACGCCACGCCGCGCGACTACGTCGATGACGTCGTCGAGCTCGTCGAGCGCGTGCTCGAGGCGGCGCGGCGCGCGAGCGCGGTGGTCACCGACGAAGACCACCGTGCGATCGCGGAGCTCGAGCTCGACATCGCGCGCCGCGATGAGCTGATCGCCGCTCGCTGCGAGGTGACCGCGCAGGTCCACGGTCGGATGCCCCTCGACGAGGCCCGGCGCGTGTTCGGGCTGTCGGCGACCGAGGCCCGCGTGCTCGCGGTGCTGGCTGCGCTCGAGCTCTCGCCGCGAGCGCGCGAGGCCGCGGCGAAGTTGCTGCCCGAGGTGACGTCGAGCGCGACGATCGGGCTCGTCGAGGTCCTCGTCTACCGCACGCGAGCCGCCCGGGGTGCCGCCGCCGAGGAGCTCGCCGAGGATGGCCGGCTGTTTCGCCATCGCCTGGCCGAGCTGGGCAGCGCCGACCTCCCGCTGCTGGCGCGGCCGGTACGCGTCGCGCGTCGCGTGCTCGAGCTCGCGCTCGGCCGCGTTCGCCTCGATGTCGATGTCGCGCGGATCGCCACGCTCGTCGCCACACCGTCGGGGGGCGAGCATCTGCTCGTCGAGCCCGATCGACGCGCCCTCGTGTTCGATGCGGTCCGCCGCCAGAGCGAGACGATGTACGCGGCGATCCCGTGGATCGTCGGGCCACCCGGCTCCGGGCGCGTCTCGCTCGCCCTCGCCGCCGCTCACCACGCCGGCAAGCAGGCGCTGATCGTGCGGGCGCAGGCCCTGCCCCGCGCTCCCGACGAGCTCGTGCGCGCGCTGCAGGCGGCGCTCCGCGAGGCGCTCCTGTTCGACGCCGCGCTCGTCATCCGCGACCTCGACGTCCTCGCTGGCGACGCCGAGCGCAGCATCGTCGATCTGATCCCGCACGCCGCGGCCGTGCTCGCGAATCACACCGGCCCCGTCATCGTCACCGCGGCGCGCGCGCTGTGGCCCGCCGGCAATGATCGGCCGTTCGTCGTCGCGGAGATCGGCGTTCCCGACGAGGGTGATCGCGTCACGCTGTGGCAGCGCACGCTCGGCCCAGCCGATGCCGCGCTCGCCGAGGACGCCGCGAGCCGCTACCAGATCACCGGCGGCATCATCGAGCGCGCCGCCGCGAGCGCTCGCAGCCGCGCCGCCGGCCGCGGGACGCCGCTCGAGCTCGCGGATCTACGCGCCGGCGTGCGCGCCCAGCTCGAGCCTGATCTCGT
>JALZOI010000157.1 GCA_030857245.1 Myxococcota bacterium | reverse complement strand
GCGCTGCGGTCAGCACCGGCGCGCGCAGGGCGGGCGGCATGGCGGACGGCATCGGCATCGTGCTGCGCGCGAGAGGCTGCTGCATCGGCAGCGGGATGGACTGCGCGGCCATCAGGGTGCTCGGCGTCACGGGCGGCGTGACCACGGGCGCGACCGGGGCCGGCGTGGCGGGCCAGGCGGTGACCGCCGGCGTCGCCTTCGGAGCGGCCGATCGCGGTGCAACGGCTTGCACACCGGAGGGGGGAGTCCACCCCGTCGACACCAGCTTGTCGTGGCGGTGGCGGGTCGGCTGCATCGGTGCGACGCCGGGTAGCGATGGGGTAAGCGCGGCGAGGTTGCGCGCGGCCGTATCGATCTGCTTGTCGTGGGGCAGCGCGGACTTGCTCGGCGTCATCACGATCGACTGCGGGTCCTGCGCGGCGATCTGCGAGATCGCGCGCGGCTTCGTGAACGCGAGGACGTTCGGCGGCGTCGTGCCCGTCGCGTTGCGGCCTGTCAGCGACGGAATGGCCTGCTGCCGTCGAGCCGGAGCCGCCTTCGCCTGCACCGACGTCTCGTCACCGATCTCCTCTGACCGCGCAAGCTTCGGGATGACACGGAGCTGGGAATCACGATGTTTGATTTGGCTCATGAACGGCGGACCAGGCCTGTGCAAGAGCATCGCCAGCGTTCTCGTACGCGATCACACGTGTAGCTCCGCGAAGGATCACGACCGCTACCCCACCGCGCCTGGGAGGGCGGCCCACAAATGGTGGGTAGCGAGTCCCAGCCAGGCGTCTCACGGTCGACGCAACTACCTCGATTCGTGGCTCCTATCGGCTCTCTGACACGGCATCGCTCTTGCTGACCCGAGTGCACCGACGTGGAAACGTTTCCCATCTACCTGTTCATCTTCATCGTCTTCCTCAACCGTTACGTGTTCGGGTTCTACTTGACGGTGGTGCGGCGGTCGAAGCTGGACGAGACCATCGAGGGCTACGAGCCCACGGTCACGGTGGTCGTCCCGCTCTTCAATGAGGGTCGATCGATCTACGACACCATCATCTCGCTGGTGAAGCTCGAGTACCCGGCCGAGAAGCTGTCGATCACGGTCGTCGATGACTGCTCGACCGACGACAGCTACGAGTGGGCGTGCAAGGCGGCCAGCGAGCACCCGAACGTGCGCGTGCTCCGCAACCCGACCAACGTCGGCAAGCGCAAGGGCATCAACCACGCGGTCCGCGAGGCGACCAGCGAGATCATCGTCAGCGTCGACTCCGACGTCATCATCTATCCGACCGCCCTCAAGGAGCTGGTCGCGCGGTTCGTCGGTCCGGAGATCGCCGCGGTCGGTGGCCGCGTCCACGTCTCGAACCCGAACGAGAACTGGCTGACCAAGCTGCAGACCATCAAGTACTACTTCGGCCAGGAGCACCTGAAGAACCTCGAGCGCGGCCTGCGCTCGGTGCTCTGTCTCTCCGGCTGCCTCACCGCGTACCGCCGCCATGTCCTGATGGAGCTCGAGCCGATCCTCGAGAATCGCAACATCCTCGGCGTCGCGATCAAGTACGGCGAGGATCGCTTCCTGACGCACCAGATCGTGAAGCACGGCTATCGCACGGTCATGACGATGAAGGCGATGTGCTTCACGAAGGCGGCGCCCACGATGCGCGGCTACTTCAACCAGCAGCTGCGCTGGAAGCGCTCGAACATCGTCGACTTCATCGTCGGGATCGGCCACGCCTGGACGCTCCACCCGCTGATCTGCTTCCAGTACCTCTCGATGCTGCTGCTGCTGCTCGTCTATCCATTCGTCATCATCACCAACGTCCAGCGCGGCGAGTTCCTCGACCTCGCGATGTTCCACGTGTTCCTGACAGGTGGGTTCGCGGCGATCTACTACTTCGCGCCGAGCGTGCGCGCGCTGCCGCCGTGGCTGCGCGTCCATCCGATCTCGTTCCTGCCGATGGCCGTGCTGATGCCGGTCGCGTACCTGCTGCTCACGCCGCTCGGGTTGTTCACGCTCGACAGCTCGAGCTGGGAGACCCGCGGGCACGGCGGCGCACCCGCACCAGCACCGGTGGCAAAGTGAAAGACCGCGAGACGAGAGAATCGAGCGCCGAGCGGAGCCGCGGAGCGGCTTCTCGATGATCGTCGCGGCGCACCAGCCGCACTACCTGCCGTGGCTCGGCTACCTCGACAAGCTCGCGCGCTGCGATGTCTTCGTGGTGATGGACGACCTCCAGTACGAGAGTCAGAACTTCCAGAACCGCCAGCGCCTGAAGCTCGAGGCGGGCCCGCACTGGCTGACCGTGCCGCTCGAGCGGGGCTCCCAGAGCGACCGGATCTGCGACAAGCGCATCGACAACGCGGGGCGGGGCGGTCGCCACCACTGGCAGATCAAGACCTGGCGGACGCTGGTCACGCACTACGGCCGCGCCCCGCACTTCGCGCGCTACGCCGCCGCTCTCGAGGACATCTACGTCCGGAGATGGACCCACCTGCTCGAGCTCGACCTCCACATGCTCGAGCTCGCGCGCAACTGGCTCGGCATCACCGGACCGATCGTGCGGGCGTCCTCGCTCGGCCTGCGCGGGGTCAAGACGGCTCGCATCATCGACTTCTGCGAGAAGCTCGACGCGAAGGTCTATCTGTCGGGAACCGGCGGATCCGCCGGCTATCTCGATCTCGATGCGATCGCGCGTGCCGGCATCACGCCCATGTGGCAACGGTTCAGGCATCCCACGTATCCGCAGCGCTATCCGGCGCGCGGCTTCGTCTCGCACCTCGGCTTTCTCGATCTCCTGCTGAACTGTGGCCCCGCCGCCGCCTCGATCCTCGGGCACGCCGGTGACGCAGTTGCTGCTCCCTCGGAAGGACTGTCATGAATCGCCTGCTCAAGGAGAACGGTCGCGTGCTCGCATTCGGCGCCCACCCCGACGACCTCGAGGTCGGCGCGGGCGGCTTGCTCGCGCGGCTCTCGGCCGAAGGGGCCGAGGTCACGATGGCCGTCGTCTCGATCCCGAACCACGCGGAGCAGAGGCGCAAGGAGGCGCGGGCCGGTGCCGACATCATCGATGCCGACCTCTTCATCCTGTTCGAGGAGAAGCCGCTCCGCGTCGAGGACATCCCGATGCACGAGCTGGTGCGGCGCTTCGATCAGATCGTCGGCGACGTCCGTCCCGACCTCGTGATCACGCACTCCGCCTACGATCTCCACTGGGACCACGGGCTCGTCAATCGCGCCACGGTGTCCGCGCTGCGCCGCACGCCGTGCGACCTGCTCGCCTTCCTGTCATCGCCCGAGATGAACGCGCAGTCGCGCGCCATCGGCCAGTGCTTCGCCGACATCTCGAAGACGATGGACAAGAAGATCGCCGCCATCCGCGCCCACGAATCGCAGGTCTCGAAGCTCGACCTCGACTCGTCCCGCGATCTCGCCCGCGCCATGGGCCGGATCTCCGGCTACGAGTACGCCGAGGCCTACGAAGCGCTGCGCGTCCGCGTCTGAGCGCGCTCGAAGACCCTTCTCTGGGCGCCGGGCGCGCCGAAACGAGCAAGCCCCCGGAGCTGGCAGCTCGGGGGCTTGTCACCTCAGGCTCGAGGTCTATTCGAGCCGGCAAGTCCAGGGCTACAGCACGAGCGGCTTGTCACCCACGAACAGGATGTCCTCCTTCGAGGCGCCGCCGTCCTTGAGCTTGACCTCGACCATCTGGCCGCGCATCGTCGCGTCGCGGCGCGGATGCTTGAAGCTCACCTCGCCGCGCAGCACCTCGGCGACCGCACCGACCTCGCGGCACACCACGAAGCCGACGCGGCACGCGTACACCGGGGTGCCCTGCTTGACGCCATCGAGGTTGGCGTACGGGACGAGCGCGACCGTGGTCTGGTCGCTGATCGCGCGGAGGTACGCCGACGACTTGAGGTCGTTGATGGTCTGCTCCTGGCGCGCCAGGCTCGCGTTCAGCACCTTCTGGTCCCCGATCGCCTTGGCGAGGTCGAGCCGCGACTGCTCGTACTCGCGCTTGATCTTCAGGACGTCGTAGCTGAGCGCCGCGCCGCCCTTGCCCGACGCCATGCTGTCGAGCGCGTTGGCCTGCGCCTGGAGCTCCGCGGCGCGGGCCTCGTACTCCGCCTGCTTCTCGGCGAGCGACAGGTTCGCGCCGGAGATCTGCGCGATCTGGTACTTGCCGTTCAGCATCGACTGCCGATCGATCAGACCGGCCTCCCACTCCTTCGCCATCTTGTCCTGCGACGAGCTCGCGAAGTCGTTGGTGGTCTTCTTGATCTCCGAGCGCGCCGCACCGGCCGTCGCGGAGAGCTGCTTGAGGCGGGCGAGGGCGGCCATGCGGTCGTTGCGATCACCCTTGATCGCCTTGGCGAACTCGGCCTGGAAGCCGCGATGCGTCTCGATCACGAGCTCGGCCTGCGCGAGCTCGGCAGCCGTGCGCTCGCGCTGATCGATCGCGCTGTGCAGCTGCGTCCGTGCGGCGATCACCTTCTCGTCGGTGGGCGAGATCGCGACCGGCGCGATCCACGAGGTGTTCACGTAGAAGAACACCGACTGCGTGATGTAGCCCACGAGCACGACGACGATGAGCGTCAGGATCGCGAAGCCGAGCAACCGGTACACGGAGACGATCGCCTTGGCGAGCGCGCCGCCGGCCCGCTTCGGCTTGCCAAGCCCGAGCTCCTCGAAGGTCTCGTACTTGACGGGCTTGAGGTGGTCGGTGATCTCGTAGACCGGCGTCTCCTTCTTGGCGGGGACGATCACACCCTCGCGTGAGCGCGCCTCCGGCACCAGCGGAGACGGCTTGGTGACGTGCTTCGACGTGTGCGCTTTTGGAACGTGCTTCTCCTCCACGCGTGCACCGACGCCCGGTCCGAGCAACGTCATCGAAGGGAAGGCCGTGCGCGGGTGGCGTTCACGCTGGGCCGGCATGCCACGCAACGTTCCGGCTGCATCGTCGCCAACCTCCTTCTTCTTCTCCTTTGGAATGAGCGGGATCACCTCGCCAGGGTCCGTGTGGAAGAGGTTCTTGGGGATCGCCGAGAGGCGTTCACTGTTCCGCATAGATGTCTTCTTGAGACTGCAATCTGTCAGCCAGGACACACGTACAAGCGGAGCACAGCCGAGCGAGTGCGCTCGGTACCGCTGTTCACACGCGCGCATGGCACCTCGCTTGCTCCTCAGAGAAGTGCCTCGCCCATGCTCCCCGTCTATCTCTTCATCTTGCTCGTGTTCCTGAACCGCTACGTGTTCGGGCTCTACATCCGGCTCGTCAACAACAAGAAGCTCAACATCGTCGATGAGAGCTACGAGCCGACGGTGACGATCGTCGTGCCGCTCTTCAACGAGGGCAAGTCGATCTACGACACGATCGTGTCGCTGACGAGGCTGCACTATCCGAAACAGAAGCTCTCGATCACGGTCGTCGACGATTGCTCGACCGACGACAGCTACGAGTGGGCGAAGCAGGCGGAGCGCGAGTTCTCCAACGTCCGCGTGCTCAAGAACGCGGTCAACATGGGCAAGCGCAAGGGCATCAACCATGCGGTGCGAGAGGCGACGAGCGAGATCATCGTGAGCGTCGACTCCGATGTCATCGTCCACCCGACGGCGCTCCGCCAGCTCGTCAAGCACTTCACGGCCCCCGATATCGCGGCGGTCGGCGGGCGCATCCATGTCTCGAACCCGAACGAGAACTGGCTGAGCAAGCTCCAGACGATCAAGTACTACTTCGGTCAGGAGCACCTGAAGAACCTCGAGAACGGCCTGCAGTCGGTGCTGTGCCTGTCGGGGTGCCTCACCGCGTACCGCCGCCACGTGCTGATGGAGCTCGAGCCGATCCTCGAGAACCGCAACATCCTCGGCGTGCCGATCAAGTACGGCGAGGACCGGTTCCTCACGCACCAGATCATCCGCAAGGGCTACCGCACGATGATGACGATGAAGGCGATGTGCTTCACGAAGGCGCCGACCTCGCTGCGCGGCTACTTCAGCCAGCAGCTCCGCTGGAAGCGCTCGAACATCGTCGACTTCATCGTCAACGTCGGCCACGCGTGGAAGCTCCACCCGCTGCTGTGCCTGCAGTACGCGTCGATGCTGCTGCTGCTGCTGGTCTATCCCTTCGTGATCATCACCAACGTCGCGCGCGGTGACTTCTTCGAGCTCGCGATGTTCCACGTGGCCCTGATCGCGATGTTCGGGATGATCTACTACTTCGCGCCGAGCGTGCGCGCGCTGCCGCCGTGGCTGCGCGTCCACCCGATCTCGTTCCTGCCGATGGCCGTGCTGATGCCGGTCGCCTACCTGCTGCTCACCCCGCTCGGGTTGTTCACGCTCGACACCTCGAGCTGGGAGACCCGGGGTCACCAGGGCGGCGGACCGGCTCCGGCGCCCGGAGCCGCGCCGTGATCATCGCCGCCCACCAGCCGCACTACCTGCCGTGGCTCGGCTACCTCGACAAGCTGGCGAAGGCCGACGTGTTCGTCGTCATGGACGACCTCCAGTACGAGGCGCAGAACTTCCAGAACCGCCAGCGCCTCAAGCTCGCCGCCGGGCCGCACTGGATGACGGTGCCGCTCGTCCACGGTGCGCAGGCCGATCGGATCTGCGACAAGCGGATCGACAACACCGGGATCGGCGGCCGCCACCACTGGCAGCGCCGCACGTGGCGTACGTTGCAGACGCACTACGCCCACGCGCCGTTCTTCGCGACCTACGCGCGCGAGCTCGAGGCGCTGTACACGCGGCGCTGGGACTTCCTGCTCGATCTCGATCTGCAGGTCCTCGAGCTCGCGCGGAGCTGGCTCGGGATCACGACCCCGCTGGTCCGCGCGTCGACGCTGAAGCTCACCGGCCAGAAGACCGAGCGCATCCTCGACTGCTGCCAGCAGCTCGGCGCCAAGGTCTACCTGACCGGCCGCGGCGGCTCGGCCGGCTACCTCGACACCGAGCTGCTCGCCCGCGCCGGCGTGTCGGTGATGTGGCAGCAGTTCACCCATCCGACGTATCCGCAGCGCTACCCGGCGCGCGGCTTCGTCTCCCATCTTGGCTTTCTCGACTTGCTACTCAATTGCGGCGCCGACAGTGCCGCGTTCGTTTGGCCTCCGCAGCTCGCTGCGCTGGCTGGAGGTTCCCGATGAATCGCCTCTTCGAAGATAGCGGTCGCGTCCTCGCCTTCGGTGCTCACCCCGACGACATCGAGGTCGGTGCCGGTGGTTTGCTGTCCCGCCTCGTCGAGGAGGGCGCCAGCGTGACCATGGCGATCGTGTCGGTGCCCAACCACATGGAGGTCCGCAAGCGCGAGGCGGCTGACGGCGCGGCCGCGATCGGCGCGAACCTCCGGTTCGTGTTCGACGAGAAGCCGAATCGCGTCGAGGACATCCCGATGCACGAGCTCGTGCGCCGGTTCGATCAGCTGGTCGCCGACGTCCAGCCCGACCTCGTGATCACGCACTGCTCGAACGATCTCCACTGGGATCACGGTCTGGTCCACCGCGCGACGATCTCGTCGCTGCGGCGCACCACCTGCGACCTGCTCGCGTTCGTATCGAGCCCGGAGATGAACGCGCACGTCCGCGGCTACGGCAACTGCTTCGCCGACGTCACCCGGACGATCGACACCAAGCTCCGTGCGATCTCCGCCCACAAGTCGCAGCTCCACCACCTCGACCTCGAGTCGAGCAAGGATCTCTCGCGCGCGATGGGGCGGCTCAGCGGGCACGCGTTCGCCGAGACCTTCGAGGTCCTCCGGGTCCGGATCTGAGCGGTTCTGCGACGGACTACACCGAGATGGTCACGCACGCCGCGGCGGGCGCGCACGGTCCCGCCACCCGGTCCAGCACAGCCCAGGAAACCCCAGCCATCGCCCGTGGTTCCCGCGCTTCCGTCCGCGCGAGCCTGGTGTTAGCGTCGGCGCCATGATGCTCCGTGCCCTGGTCGTGACGCTCCTGGTGGCTTGTGGTGGTGGAGGCGGCCCCGGTCGGCTGACCGTCGACACCCCGGCCCTGCCGTACATCGCGCCGGATATCAGCGAGCTCACCGGCATCGAAGAGCCCGACGAGGACGATGCGGAGGACGAGGCCGAGACCCCGGAACCGGCGGCAGCGGCTACGGATCCGGTCAAGCCCGCCCCCGCGTCGACCCCCGCCACGACGGCGACGAAGCCCGCCGCTACCCCCGCCAAGAAGCCTGCGCCTACGAAAGGCATGCAGCCTGCACCTGCAGCTGCGACACCCAAGAAGTAGAGGACTCCTCCATGTGCGGCATCATCGGCTACATCGGTAATCGTCAGGCGACTCCCATCCTCATCGGCGGGCTCCGCAAGCTCGAGTATCGCGGCTACGACTCGGCGGGTGTTTCGGTCTGGAGCGAGCCCGAAGGCATGTCGCGCGTCATCCGGTGTCGCGGCAAGCTGGCCGCCCTCGAGGACAAGCTGACCCGCGAGCCCGCGGCGGGCACGGTCGGCATCGGTCACACCCGGTGGGCGACCCACGGCCGCCCGAGCGACGAGAACAGCCACCCGCACAAGGTCGGCGCGATCAGCGTCATCCACAACGGCATCATCGAGAACCACCTCGCGCTGCGCTCGGAGCTGCAGTCCGCGGGCGCGAAGTTCTCGAGCGAGACCGACACCGAGATCTTCGCCCACCTCGTCGACCACGCGATGACGGCGGGAGCCCCCGACCTGACCACCGCGGTCCAGCGCTCGCTCCAGAAGGTGCGCGGCAGCTTCGCGTTCGTCGTGATGAGCGACAAGGAGCCCGGCACGCTGGTCGCCGCGAAGAACTCCTCGCCGCTGGTCATCGGCCTCGGCGACGGCGAGTACTACGTCGCCTCCGACGTCACCGCGATCCTCGCCGAGACCCGCAAGGTGCTGTTCATCGACGAGGGCGAGATGGTCACGCTGACCCGCGCCGGCATCGTGCACACCGACTTCGAGGGCAACGCGCGCCAGCGCGAGCCCAAGATCATCACGTGGTCGGCCGTCCAGGCAGAGAAGGGCGGCTACAAGCACTACATGCTCAAGGAGATCCACGAGCAGCCGCGCGCGGTCGCGGACACGCTCGTCGGTCGCGTCAACCTCGAGCAGGATGACGTGTCGCTCGACGGCATCGAGCTCGACGTCAAGAAGATCAAGCGGCTGATCTTCGTCGCCTGCGGCACGTCGTTCCACGCGTCGCTCGTCGGCGAGTACATGGTCGAGTCGATGGCGCGGATCCCGGTCGAGGTCGACCTCGCGTCGGAGTTCCGCTATCGCGATCCGATCGTCGGCCCCGGCGATCTCGTCGTCGCGGTCAGCCAGTCCGGCGAGACCCTCGACACGATGGAGGCGATCCGCGAGGCCAAGCGCAAGGGCGCCCAGGTCTTCGCGATCTCGAACGTCGTCGAGGCCTCGATCCCGCGGCTCGCCGACTACGCGTTCTACACGCACGCCGGTCCGGAGATCGGCGTCGCGTCGACGAAGGCGTTCACCACGCAGCTGATCGCGATGGCGCTGCTCGCCATCCACCTCGGCCGCCGCACCGGCCACCTCAGCAAGGACCGGGCGCGCGAGCTGCTCTCCGAGCTCGTCGCCCTGCCGAACAAGATGCGGGACGTCGTCGAGGGCTGCGCGCAGATCCAGGCGATCGCGCGGCGCTACGGCTCGGCGAACGGCTTCCTGTTCCTCGGCCGTGGTGCGCAGTACCCGATCGCGCTCGAGGGCGCGCTCAAGCTCAAGGAGATCTCGTACATCCACGCCGAGGGCTATGCCGCCGGCGAGATGAAGCACGGCCCGATCGCGCTGATCGACGAGCACCTGCCCGTGGTGGTGCTCGCGCCGCGGGGCGCGAGCTACGACAAGACGATCTCGAACCTCGCCGAGGTGCGCGCCCGCCAGGGCAAGGTCATCGCGATCGCGTCGCGCGGCGACAACGACATCGGCGGTCACTCGGACGACGTCATCATCGTCCCCGACACCGCGCTCGAGTTGCAGCCGATCCTGACGGTGCTGCCGCTCCAGCTGCTGTCGTATTACGTCGCCGACTTCAAGGGCACCGACATCGACCAGCCGCGCAACCTGGCCAAGTCGGTTACCGTCGAGTAGTGCCCCCGAAGCGCAAGGCGACCGCCCGATCCGAGCCGAAGCCCTCGCCGAAGCCCGGCACGTCACGCCCGGGCACGTTGCCGGGCAAGCTGACCCACTTCGACGACGCCGGCGCCGCCCACATGGTCGACGTCGGCGCGAAGCCCGAGACCGAGCGGGTCGCCATCGCGACGGGCACGATCACGATGGCGCCGGCGACCGCGGCGGCCGTCCGGGGCGGCTCGATCGGCAAGGGCGACGTGCTCGGGGTGGCCCGGCTCGCCGGCATCGGCGGGGCGAAGCGGGCCGCCGACTTGATCCCGCTCTGCCACCCCCTGCGGCTGACCGGGATCGACATCGACCTCCAGGTCGCCGGCAACACGGTCCGGATCACCGCGACGGTGCGGGCGTTCGACCGGAGCGGGGTCGAGATGGAGGCGCTGGCGGCGGTCTCGGCCGCCGCGCTGACGGTCTACGACATGTGCAAGGCGATCGACCGCGCCATGGTGATCTCCGAGATCCGCCTCGAGGAGAAACGTGGCGGAAAATCAGGTACCTGGACCCGCTCCTGACTGCGGCCTCGACACCGCGGGGAGAGATGCTTGAATGGCGCAACGCCTGACAAGAGCCGTCAGCGAAAGAGCCTCACACCTGGAGCCGGTCTGGACGAGACTGCGCGCATGCGTCTCACCCGCGTCATCACGAGTGGAATCCTTGCCGGGGGTCTTCTGCTGGCGGCCGGCCCCGCCGCCGCGGACCCGGGCGCCGGCCCGGCACCGATCATCGGCGGGACCACCACCACCCTCGGGCAGTACCCGACGGTCGTCGCCCTCACGGTCGGCGGCGGTATCTGCACCGGTACGCTGATCGCGCCCGACTGGGTGCTGACCGCGGCGCACTGCATCTCGCCCAGCGTCCTGGGCCTGCCGAATCAGGACGCGGTGACGAGCGACCTCCGCGTCTATCACAACACGGTCAACATCAACACGGCGGCCGGGCGCACGGGCATGTCCCGCGCGTCGCTGACGATCCCGAAGGCCGGGTTCTCGCTGAACTCGCTCGGCGCGAACGACATCGGCCTGATCAAGCTGACCGCGCCGATCACCGGCGTGACGCCGTCGCCCGTCAACCTCGATCCCGCCATGGCGCCGGTCGGCACCGTGGTCACGATGGTTGGCTTTGGCTCCACCACGCGCGGCGGCGGTGGCTCGGTCGGCGTCCAGTTCGCGCTCAACCAGCGCGCCTCGACGTCGTGCTCGGGTTACGGGCTGTCGAACGCGAACCTGCTCTGCTTCAACCAGAGCGACAACATGGGCAAGTGCCAGGGCGACTCCGGCGGCCCGTCGTTCGCGATGATGAACGGCAAGCTCACCGTCGTCGGCGTGACGTCGTTCGGCGATCAGGACTGCGCGTCGTTCGGCGCCGATACCCGCAGCGACATCGAGAAGCCGTTCCTCGAGACCCACCTCCCGAACCTCGGCATCAAGCCGTGCACGATGGACAGCGAGTGCGGTGACGAGCAGATCTGCTTCAAGGCAGCCTGCATCGCGCAGCCGTTCGCCCCGACCGGCATCGGTTCGACCTGCGCCGTCGGCAGCGAGTGCGAGTCCGGCGTGTGCGCGGGCGGCCCCGGCGGGATGAAGTGCACGACGACCTGCACCCCGGCGACCGAGGGCGCGTGCCCCGACGGCTTCGACTGCCTCGAGGCCGGCGGCGGCGGCGCGTGCTGGCCCTCCGACGAGGATGACGGCGGTGGCTGCTGCGACGCCGGCGGCCCGGGCGCCCCGACGGCGCTGTTCGGACTCGGCCTGTTCGCGCTCGTGCTGCGCCGCCGCCGTCCGCGCACGGCCTGAGCACCGCGCCCGCGCCGGCCGCCCGCGGGCCTGCTACACCAAGCGGCGTGGAGAGCTTCGAGCAAGCGCTGACGCTCGAGCCGGGCGCGCTGCAGCAGGTGCTGGAGCAGGGCCGGCCCGAGCAGCGGATCTGGGCGATCTGGGCG
>JALZOI010000156.1 GCA_030857245.1 Myxococcota bacterium | reverse complement strand
GCCCTGCCCTGCCAGCTCGGGCGACAGCAGCTGGAGGTCCGCGCCGAGGATGCTGATCAGCCCCCGCGCGCGCGGTGCCGCCGGATCGGCGAGCTCGGCCTCGAGGCTCGCGTGCAGCGTGGTCGCGCCGACGGAGCCGAACACCGCGAGGCTGGTCGGTCCACCCGGCGTGACGCTCTGGCTGGCGATCACCGCGAGGTGGACGGTGCCAGGCAGCACGACCTGCGGCGCGAGCTTGGCGATGCCGGCGGGCGTCGCGCGCACCGTCACGAGGCCGCGCGAACGGGTGCCGTCGAGGACGAGCCCGGCTCCGGTGATGTGGATCTCGCCGACCTGCGCCGACAGCAGCGGGATCACGAACACCGGGCTCACCGGTCGCAGATCGCCCGAGAGCTGCACGGTGGCCTCGATCGGGACCGCGCGCTCGCGCCACCGTCCGCGCAGGTGCGCACCGGCTCGCAGCGTGCCGGCGCGCGAGACCGAGACCGCGGAGTCCAGCTGGACGTCCTCGAGCGTCATCGCCTCCGCGGACTCGACGACGATATGCGCGCGGCGGACCCGCAGATCCCCGAGCTCGACGTCCCAGTCGAGCGGCTCCTCGTCGGGCGGCCACGGCGTGCGCGGCGCGTACAGCTCGATGTCGTCGGCGACGAGCTCCTCGATGCGGATCGTCTTGCGGAACAGCGCGCGGAGCCCGAGGTTCATGCTCATCGAGCCGATCCGCACCATCCGCTCGCCGTGGATGTCGGCGATCTCGATCCCCTGGACGGTGAAGTCACCGAGCAGGCTGCCCTCGAGCCGGCCCACGCGCGCGCCGCCCGGGAACACGACGCGCAGCTCGGCCTCGACGATCCGCCGCACCCGCTCGCGGCCCCAGTCGGTGTGGATCAGGATCAGCGTGACGCCGACGACGATCACGATCAGCGCGAGCGTGACGATCGCGAACCGGCGCAGCCAGCGGCGCAGCGCCCCCGGCTGCTTCAAAACGCGTCTCCGATCCCGAGGTGGATCGCGCTGTTCGGGAACCACGCGTCGGGGCGGTAGCTCGGCTCGCCCGGCCCCTTGCGGTTGAGGCGATGGCCGATGTCGATCCGGAACTTGATCCCGCCGACGTCGATCGCGCCGCCGACGCCGACCGCCCAGTGGAGCTGCCGATCGAACAGCGCGACGTCGGTGTCGACCACGTCGGCGCCGTCGAGGAACACCGACGCGACGATCGGCAGCGTGCGGTACTCGGCGACCGTCGCGCGCACCTCGAGGCTGGTCTCGAACGAGGTGTCACCCCCGATCAGCACGGACGCGGGCTTGCCGTCGAGCTCGCCGACCACGCTCGGCGCGAGCTGGCGGTACGAGAACCCGCGCTGGCTCTGCGCGCCGCCGGCGAAGTAGCGCTCCGTGATCGGCACGTCACCGAGGATCGTACCGGCCCGCGCCCGCGCCGCGAACACCAAAGGCCCGAGCGGGACGTAGCCCCGGATGTCCGGCGTCAGCTGCAGGTACTCGTACTCGCCGCCGGCGTAGCGGGTCCCCTCGACGAGCCGCACCCCGACGTACAGCCCGAGCCGCGGGTTCGCCGGCTGGTCGCGGAAGTCGGCGACCAGCGTCTGCTGGAACGCGCCGAGCCGCCGATCGCGATCGAGCCCGTAGGTCGTGATGGCGGCGGGATCGAGGATCGGGCTGATGTCATCGAACGACAGCAGCGTCAGCGCCCAGCCGGCCCGGAACTGCAGCCAGCGCGCGAGGGGCAGCGACAGCCCGAGCTGCATGAACGGACCGGTCGACGTGTAGGCCTCGACGGTGAAGTAGTCGAGGCCGACGCCGATGTCCCCGATCACGCGCGGGCGGAACAGCTCGAGGCGCTGCCCCGAGACCAGGACGCGGATCTTGGGCTCGAGGTCGTCGAACTCGCGGTAGGTCAGCGCGATCCGCGAGTCGATGCCGAACGTCCACAGCGGCAGCGCCTCGGGGATGTGCGAGATGCCGCCGCGCAGCCGCAGCTCGGGCGCGATCGGATCGTAGCCGGCGCCACCGCCGAGCTTGAGCTCGCCGCGGCTCCCGCGCGTCACCGTGATCGTGACGGGGATCACCGTCGCGGTCGGGTCGGAGCGATCCGGCAGCAGCCGCACCGTCGAGAACCGGCCCAGCTCGAGGATGGCGCGCTGGCTGTCGGTGATCGCCGTCGGCGAGTAGGTGTCGCCGGCAGCGAGCGCGAGCCGCCCGACGATGGCGTCGCGCAGATCGCCGGTCGCTCCCTCGATCGTCACCGTGCCGAACGTGCAGCGCGGTCCGGCGACGAAGGCGTAGCGCGCCACGGTGGTGCGGGTGTCCTGGTCGCCGGTGGCCGCTGCATCGAGCTCGGCGTGCGCATAGCCGGCGGACTCGACCAGCGCGAGGAGAGGTTGCTTCGCCAGATCGTAGACGTCGTAGTCGAACGGCGCACCGTCGGCCAGCGGAATCAGCGCCCGGGCCTGAGCCTCGGGAACCTCGGGCGGCAACCCGGTGATCACCACCTGGATCTTCGCACGCGGCCCCTCGACGACCTTGAAGATCACCTGCTGCGGGCCGGCCTCGCCGACGACGCGCGCTTCGACCTCGACGTCGAAGAACCCGCGCCGCAGGTACGCCGCCCGGATCCGGGCCGTGTCGAGCGAGAGCTGGTAGGGGTCGACGCCGCGGCCCCCGCGGCGCGTGCGGTCGAGCGCGAGGTGCGGCACCAGCTCGTCGTCGTCGAGTGCCTGGTTGCCCTCGATGCGGATCTCCGTGATGTAGGTCGCACCCGGGCCGCGCACGACGGCCTTGCCGCCGCAGCCGATCCCCCAGACGAGCACGAACACGACGAGCCAGCGCACCGGCCGGTATGCTGCGGGCACCGGGTCATCGACGCAAGTTGCGCCGGATGATTCAGGTCTCGGGGCGGTCGCCGATGGCCTGCCGCACCAGCTCGAGCGCCACCGGCGGCAGCTGGCTGTAGACGACGTGGGCCCCGCGGAAGCGCCGCAGCTCCTCGATCACGGCCCCGCCCGCGATGTCACTGATCAGGAGGGCGAGCACGGTCTGATTCGGGCGGGTCAGCGCCTCGAGCTCGCCGATGATGCGCTGCGGGATCCCGCTCTCGACGAGGCGCGCGACGATGGACCCGCACCCACCGGCGAGCACCCCACCGATCAGGAAACCCACGGGACCGGCGACCAGCGTCCCGACGAGCGCGCCGAACAGCGAGGACGGCACCGCCGCGGCGACCGGGCCGGCGTCCAGCGAGGTGGTCACCTCGGCCGGGCCCTCGTCGTGGCGAGTGACGTAGACCGCATCGTGGATGCTCAGCAGCTCCTGCTCCTGCAGCCGGGTCGCCGCCTGCATCGCCTCGTGAGCGCGCGCGGGCGTGTCGAACGCGAGCGCGACGATCTGGCGCGACGCGCCGGAGGCGCCGCGACCCGCCGCAACAGCACCCGCGCCGCTCACGGAGACGGTCGACATGGCGGACAGCGCGGAGAGCCGAACGGGCGAACCAGCCATGCAGTCCAGCGGAGCAGACCGCACGCCAGCGTACCCCCCCACGTTCCGTCCCGGGCCGCGGTGTTCTCCGGTGCGCACGCGGCACGCTGCGCCTCGGGCGCGCGTCAGTAGCGCTTGCGCCACAGCAGGTCGACGCCGTTATAGCCGCGGTCGCCGATCACGCCCTCGACGACGACGCGCCGCGACAGCCAGTACTCGACCTCGCCCTCACCCGCGTTCTCGTCAGGCCGCGCCTCGATGCGGCGACGGTAGGCGACGAACAGCGAGCGCGTGATCCACGTGCCGACCATGATCGCCGCACCGCTCGACGAGGTCGCCGATTCGTAGCGGAGCACGTCGACATCGATCGGCAGCGCATCCCTGACGTAGCCGCCGATCTTGTTCGCGACGAACGATGCACCCGCGGATGCCGCCTTGTCGCGCGGGTTACCGTCGGCGGGCTGCCCCGCGGGCTCGCCGCCGAGCAGGAAGCCGAGGAGCTGGCCCTGCGAGTACGTCCCGGGATCCGACCGCAAGATCAGCTCGGGCTTGCTCGCACGACCGCGGACCTGCGTCACCGTCGTGACCTCCGGGAAGTCATGCGTGATCGCCACGTCGAGCAGCGGATCCGTGCTGCCGTCGAACCGCACGACCGCGCGCTCGAGCTGGTAGCGCCGGCCGAACAGATCGAGATTGCCGCGATCCGCCTCGATCTTGCCGACCATCCCGACCGACTCCGCATCCGAGGTGATCTCGAGCTGCCCCTTGATGAGGCCACGGAACTCTTCCGACTCGACGTAGGTCGAGTACAGGCGGACGTTCATCACGACGGTCGGACGATCCGGCGGTGCGGCCTCGCGCGGCCGGCCGGTCATCCGCGTGCCGTCCGTGAAGCGCATGTCGGGCGGCGCGCCGGCGGGCTTGAGCTTCTCGCCGCGGTCCTTCGGGATCTTGATGACACCGTTCTTCACGGCGATGTCGGCGACCCAGGCATCGTCGCGCCGGACCAGCTTCGCCGTGACATCGGCGTTGACGTCGGGCTCGACCACGCCGATCGGCGAGACCTCGCGCAGCGTCATCGTCGCGGTGCCGCCGGTCGGCATCGCGCCCTCGAGGCCGAGCAGCGCCTCCGCCTTGACGCTGCCGCCGCCGAGCCGGCCATCGACGTTGATCTTGACGTCGTTCTCGCGCACGACCAGGTCGATCTTCGCGCGCCACAACGTGCCGACCTGCGCCGCGATCGGGATCCGACCGTTGACGAGGTGCAGCTCGCCGGCGAGCTTCGCGCGGCGCGGGTCCAGCCCCTGCATCGTCAGGTTGGCGTCGAGGCGGCCCGAGGCGCCGCCCGCCGGGCCGGGTGCGAACGCGAGCAGCGGCTCGAGATCGAAGGCCTTGGCCTCGAGCTTGAGCGCGGCTCCCGCGAGGTTCGCCGGGCTGCCGGTGACGAGCACGTGCAGCATGCCGCGCTGCTGCGTGCCGTCGATCGCGAGCTTGCCCTGCGTACCGTCCCAGCTCGCATCGAGCGCGATCCGCTCGATCTGCTTGACCGGGCGGTTGCCCGGGCCGGGCGGCACCTCGAGGTTCGTGCCCGCGAGGCGCGCCCGCACCGTCGGCTTGCCGATGGTGCCGCCGACATCGACCGTCCCGGTCAGCATGCCGCCGATCACCTCGGTGCGGCCGAACACCGCGAGCAGCTGCGGCGCCGGCACGTCCGGCAGCTTCGCCGTCGCCTCGATGCGCTTGGTCAGCGCGCCGCGCGGATCGGCCTCGAGCTCGGCGAGCGTCAGCGGGATCCGCGCCCGCAGATCGAGGAGCGTGACCGCGCGACCGAGGCCCGACGCCTTGGGCTGCTTGCCCGCCACCGTGCTCGCGGGGGCGACGATGCTCATCGTCGCGGTGGTCTCGGCGTTGTCGATCGACGCGAGCAGATCGATCGAGATCGGCTGCGCGATCGGCTTGCCGCGGACCTCGCGGAGCGCGACGGCCACCTTCGCGCCGCGCGCGGCCTCCGAGATCTCGGCGACCATCGTCGCGCGGCCGCGGAGGCTCGTGTTGACCTCCAGGCGGTCGAGCAGCGCCGGCTCGATCATGACGTCCGCGATCCGGACCGAGCCGCCCTTGAAGGCGCCGCGACCGAGCCGCTGCCACGCCGCGGGGTCGAACAGGTGATCCGGGATGCCGAGCGTCGCCTGCGCCTCGACCTTCGCGAGCTGCTTGGGGGTACCGCTACCGGCGGTGGCACGGTCGTCGATCGTGGCGACCAGCGTCGGCGTCAGCTCCGCGGGGCCGCTCTGCGAGACGTTGAGGTTCGCGCTGACCGGGCCGAGCGTGCGGAGCGCGGGCGTCATCAGGTTGGTGATCTGGATGAGACCGCCGGTCGTCGTCTCCGACAGCTGGATGTCGCCGTCGATGCGGCCGCGGTGCTCGCCCTCGAGGCCCGCGACCTGCGCGATCTTCGCGACGTCGAGGCCCTGCAGCTGGATCCGACCCTCGCGGATGTGGCGGCGGTGCAGCTTCTTCCAGTGCGCGACGTTGGTGATGTCGTCAGGCGCGTCGATGTCGATGCCGAGCTTGGCGGTGCCGAGCGTCGGGCTCTGCGCCGTCGCGGCGATGAGCAGCTTGTCGGCGCGGGCTTCGACCTTGGCATCGACGTCGAACGGGATGACCTGCGGCGTCAGCGCGACGCCCTTGGCATCGAGGTCGATGACGCCCGCGAACTTGCCGTTGCGGCGCTGCACGTCGACGTGCGCGGCGAGCGTGCCGGCGTAGCCCTTGTCGATGTTGTTCAGCGAGAACGCGGTGAGGTCGACCCTGGCGTCGAGGTCGCCGGCCTTGCGGCCGACGCGGTGGAAGTGACCGCCGATCGCGAGCTTGCCGTCGCGGCTGGCGCTGACCAGGTCGCGCACGTCGATCCGCTCGGGCCCGATCGTGATGTGACCGCTGGTGCCGCGCCAGTCGGAGCCGCTGCCCGCGCGGATGTGGTGCCGCTGCAGATCGATCGTCACGGTCTCGCCGGGCGCGACCAGCGCGTCGGCCTCGAGCAGCCACGGCGTGGTGCGCGGCCGCGATCGCACCGACACCGCGATCTTGCCGTCCTCGCGCGTCCCCGCGGTCAGGTCGAGCTCGCGCAGGAACATGTCCTGGCGCACGATGTTGCGCGCCTCGAGCTCGGCCTTGCCGGTCGGCCGCGACGGCAGGTGCTTCGCGTCGATCGCGAAGTCGACCGACGCGATCGAGAGATCCTGCACGCGCAGGCGCTTGCCCTTCATGCGGCCCTCGACGGCGAGGTCCGCGCGCGGCAGCAGCATGCCGCTCGCCGCCAGGTTGACGTCGAAGCGGCCGCGGAGCGGGGCCTTGCCGCCGGTCGCGCGCGAGGGATCGCTGACGCTCGCGATGATCGAGCTGCGCTCGAGGGTGAGCTGGTCACCGAGCTTCCGCAGCTCCGCGGTGACGTTGGCCCGCACGCCCACACCGTCGAGGGCGACGGCGGTCGACGCGCGCGAGCCATCGCTGCGCGCGGTCATCGCGAGCGCGGCGTTCGGCGTGCCCGCGAGCTCGCCGGAGGCGTGGATCAGCGCCGTGCCGATCGGCAGGCCGCCGGGCTCGCCGGCGCGCAGATCGAACACCACGAGACCGGCGGCGGTGCCTTCGAGCTTGCCGCGCGACAGCTTGGTGACGTCGAGCATGCCCGTCGCCACCATCCCGGCCGCGTGCTGCCGCGTGAGGTCGGCGTCGACGTCCGCGCGGATCGGCGAGCCATCGACCGTGCCGGTCACGGTCAGCCGGGTGGCCGAGCCCGCGAGCGGCGCGGCGATGATGTTGACGTCGAGGTCGACGGGCAGCTCGACCTCGGGCGCGAGCTGCGCGACCGCCTCCTTGCTCGCTCGCAGCGATACGATGCCGGCGACGTCGAGCGGCTGCGGGGTCGCGAAGACGAGGCCCGCCTCCTGCGGCTTGGTGACGTGGAGCCCGGCGACGATGACGGTGACGTCACCGACCCGGGCGAGCAGCGACGGGACCGTCAGCTCCTTCCAGTCGTTGCGCACGACGGTGTCGACCCAGATCGGCGCATTGCGCTCGCGCCACGTGCCGTGGACGAGCAGGTTCGCCGCGAGCGGCGCGTCCGGCGGCAGGTGCGCGCCACCCGTGATGGCGAGCTGGTCGAAGTTCATGATCTCGGTGCCGGCGTCGTAGCGAACGTGCGCGCGCTCGACGACCACCTTCGGGATCTCGACCTCCCAGCCCGACTTCGGGCCGGAGGGCTTCGTCAGCCGCGTGATCTGGAGCGTGCCATCGGGGTCACGCCGCAGATCGACGTCGACGTCCTCGGCGCGCAGCGTCTCGAGCTTCGCCTGCTTCGACGCGAGCGCGAGCAGGCCGATCTCGAGCGTGAGCTTCCTGACCGAGATCGCGGGCTTGCCGTCCGGCCCGTTGATGACGAGGTCGCGGATCACGAGCTCGCCGAGCGGGCTGCCCTCGAGCGCGCCGATGGTGGCGCCGCCGACGAACGTGTTGTTCAGCTGCGCCTCGATCTGCCCGCGCGCGAGGTCACGCCCCCAGTTGGTGTGGAGGATGACGAGCACCGCCGCGACCGCGAGCACGACGACGCTCACCAGCCCGAGGAGGATGCGCTTGCTCCACCGCCACGCCTTCCGCCTCCCCGCGTGATGCTCGTGCTGATCGCGAGTCCTGGCCGGCATCAGAATGCCTCCCCGATGCTGAAGTGAAAGGCGAAGCGTGATCCCGGTGCGGGGTCCATCGCACCGGTGCGGTTGAGGCGATAGCCCAGGTCGAACCGGATCGGGCCGACGACGGTGTGGAGGCGAAGCCCGGCGCCGAGGGCCCAGTGCAGGTTGCCGAGGTCGAGCTGGCTGCGCTCCGCGGTGACGTCACCGCCATCGAGGAACGTGACGGCGCCAATGCCGATCTTGCGCCACGTGGTCAGCGGGATCCGCGCCTCGAAGCCGCTCTCGAGCATCGTGGTGCCGCCGTAGGGGACGGTGATCGAGTCGCCCTCGACCTCGCCGGTCACCGAGGGCGACAACCGGCGCTCCCCGAAGCCGCGGTGGCTGGTGCCGCCACCCGAGAAGAACCGCTCGGTCGCCGGGACGGCTCCGAAGAAGGTGCCGATCCGGCCGCGTGCCGCGAGCACGACGCCCGCCCCCACCGGCAGATACCCACGGAGCTCGGGGACCACCTGGAGGTACTCGAACTCCCCGCCGGCGTACTTGGTGCCCTCGGTGACGGCGAGCTCGCCGTAGACGCCGCGGGTGGTCGTCATCGGATTGTCGCGGAAGTCGACCGTCAGCGACTGTCGATAGGTGCCGTTGCGCTGCGTGTCGGTGAGCCCGAGCTCCATCTGCAAGGCCTCGTCGATCACCGGCGAGATGTTGCGGAAGTCGAGGCTCTCGATCCCGGCGGCGAGCCGCAGGTTGACGCGCTCGGTGCCGAGCGGCGTCGAGAACCCGACGTTCGCGCGCGGGCCGTAGCTCGTGTACGCCTCGATCGCGAGGTAGTTGTAGCCGCCCTGGATCTCGCCCTTGGAGTACGGCCACAGGATGTCCTGGCGCTCGAGCATCGCCAGCGCGCGGATCCGCGGCTGGAAGCCGCTGCCATCGCGGAGGTACGCGTACGCGGGTCGGAGGTCGAGGGTGAACGTGTCCATCTGCGTCGGCCACCCCGCGACGGTGTAGCCAGCGCGGCCCCGCACCTCGTAGGCGGTCGGGTCGATGCCGACGCCGCCACCGAGCTTGACCTCGTGGCGCGCCGCCTGGGAGACGGAGACCGTGACGTCGACCACCGGCGACACCTCCTCCGACGGCTGGACCTGCACCGTGGAGAACCGCGAGAGCGCGTAGAGCTGGCGCTGGGTCGCCGCGATCGCGCTCGTCGAGTACGGGTCACCCGCCGCGAACTGCAGCCGATCGCGAACCGCCTGCTCGAGCTTGCCGTCCACGCCCGTGATCTCGACCTTGCCGAACGCGCTCTTCGGTCCGGGGTTGTACGCGAGCTGGACGACCGCCTCCCCGGCCGTGCGGTCGGCGAACACCGTGGCCTCGAGCTCCGCGTGCGCGTAGCCCGCGTCCTGGACGACCCCCATCAGGAACGGCTTCGCTAGATCGTAGACCTCGTAGTCGAAGGGCGCGCCATCGGCGAGGGGCAGGACCTCGCGAACGCGCTCGACCGGGATGTCCGCCGGCAGGCCGGTGATCACGACGCGCGTCGTCGCGCGCGTGCCCTCGTCGACCGAGTAGACGACCTTGGCGGCGTCGCCCTTGCGCTCGACCCGCGAGCGCACATCGATCGTCAGGAAGCCGCTGCGCAGGTACTCGCCGCGGATCCGGTCGGCGTCGACCTGGATCAGGTACGGGTCCGGGGGGCGACCGCGCAGCTGGTTGCGCTTCAGGGCAAGCCCCGAGGTCAGCGTCTTGTCACCGAGCTTGCTGTTCCCCTCGATCTCGATCGAGGCCAGGTACTCCTGCCCGGGACGCCGGGGAGGCGGCTTGTCGCCACACGCTGCGAAGAGCAGCGTGCCGGCAGTCAGGAGCGAGGTCCGCGAGGCGAGCATGGCAGTGGGGTGGTCTTGCGCAAGAACGGGGCCCGCCCGAAGTCGACGGAACCCGTACGAAAATGGATCAACAAAGGCGTGGCGCGCTCAGCGAGCACGCCACGCCATGCGCGATCGTCACACTGCGTCAGCGTGACGGGTGCACGTGATCACGCTCGCGGTCGGCCTTCTTGCGAAGGGTCCCCACGAGCACCGGAATGGCGAGCAGCGCCAGCACGATCGCGGCGACGCGCAGGACACCCTGGCCGGACAGGAACATGAACGCGATCAGCATCGCGAGCATCACGGAGAACAGTGCCGTCAGCCCGACGACCGAGTGCGGTACGCCGTCGGGCTCACGATCCAGATCCTCCGTCGGCGAGAGCCGGCTATCGTCACGCACCGGGTTGTGCGGCTCGTGGCCGACATCCGGTGGCTTGATGATGGGTTCGGGTGTCGTCATCCGGTCACCAACCTCTCCCCGCCGGCATCAGCCGCGCCGCCGACCGATGACCGCGCGGTAGATCGCCAGCAGGATCACGGCACCGACGATCGAGGCGATGATGCCCGGGCCTTCACCAACCTCGTACCAGCCGAGGGCGTTGCCCAGCATGCCAGCGACGAACGAGCCCGCGATACCGAGCAGGATGGTGATGATGATCCCGCCTGGATCCTTGCCCGGCATGATCAGCTTGGCGAGCGCACCAACAATGGCACCGACGATGATCGTGAGAAGAATAGACATGACTTGGTTCCTTCGGGTTGGGATGACGTTGGGGTGACTGACTAGCTACTTGCGGAAACGTGCACGGAGCTTGTCCGCGGCGCGCTCGAGCATGGGGCGCACGCGATCAACCACCGTCTTGCCCTTCGCGATGAGCTCGTCCACCGAGACACGAGGGCTGTTCGGGCCACGCTGCGCCTTGCGTTCAGCGCGCGCTGCGTCCGCCGGGTCGCGCTCGACATATTGCTTGGCTTCCCGAGCAGCCTCCTCGACGCGACCTTCCGCCACGAACTCGCGCGCGTCGCGGTTGTAGTGGCGCGCCGAGGCCTTGTCGCCCTCGCCCTGGTTGGGGTCCACTGGACCGCCTTGCGAAGAGTTGTCTGGCTTCATGCAAGCAGGCATGAGCACCCCGCGTGCCACATGGTGATCCGCGCCATTGCGGAGCAGGTGTCGGTTCACCGACGTGCGCGACCGCGCGCTGTAGCTGGAACGGCCTGCCGGGAACGCTTAACGCAGGCGCGGATCGCCGAGCTCGACCGTCAGGACGATGTCCTCGAGCCACGCGTCGAACCGCGCCGGCTCGACGAGGACCTGCTCCACCGTGGCCCCAGCGGGCGCCGGCGCCAGGTCCATGAGGCGTTCGAGCACCGCGCGCCGCTCCGGCGCACCGACGAGGAGCGCGAGGTGGATCACCGTCAGCGCGTCCGCCGGCGCCGCGGCCGCGAGCACCTGCGCCGGCGCACCCGATGCGCCACCATCGAACGCGGCGACGGCGGCGACCAGCGCCAGGCTGGCTCCTGCGACCAGTGGCAGACTCGCGCGGCGTCCAGAGAGCAAACGTGCGTGTGCGCCCGCCGGCACGACGATGACGATCCCGGCGGCGGCCTCGAGCTCGACGCGTCCGGTGCGCACCTCGATGGAGCCGGCACCGTGCTCGTCGATGTCGATCGTGTACTCGCAGCCCAGGTCGACCACCGCGACACTCGGGGTCGCCACCGCGAAGATCCGTGGGGGCGCTGACACTCGTGCGTGCAGGCGTCCTCGCTCGAGGAACAGCTGATGACGTTCGGCGCTGGTGCGATCGAGGCGGACGCGGGTGCCCGCCCCGAGCGTGGCGCTGCCGATGTCGGCGATCGCCAGCTCGGCCTCGTGCGCGCCGGTCTCGAGCACGCCACCGACCGGCAGCACGCCTCCCGGAAGCTCCGAGCCTCCGCACGACACGCGGCCGCCGTGCGCCGTGAACGCGAAGCCATGCGCCTGGCTGCCGCAGGCCAGCGCCGGCAGAGGGCCGGGCGGCGGC
>JALZOI010000741.1 GCA_030857245.1 Myxococcota bacterium | reverse complement strand
TGCGTGGCCCGCGCCGCATGGGTGGCCCCTATGAGCAGGTCGGGTCCGCGTGCGGGTCGATCGTCACACCTGTGTGATGTGGGCTCGTCGTCCTGCCGCGATGCCGTCGTGCCCAGGTCGGCCACGCGCACCAGACCCATCCCGCCCGGACGGACGCTGGCGATGACGATGACGCTCGTTCGTACCCGCGTGGCACGTTCCTCGGTTTCGCCGCGCGACCGGCCCACGGATGTTCGCCTCGGGTCTGCACGTCGCCCATCCGGCGTCGGTAGCAGGACGTCGGCCATGTGATGTCGGGGACATGCAGCGTGCAGATCTGCTCGGTCGCGGTTGCCACGGCGCGGGCACACCGCCTGCACCTACCGGGGTGATGTTGAACACGGTCAAGAGCCTCATGCATAACGTCGGCGACAACAGCGGTGACTTCGCGAAGCGCTTCGGCCTCGCGTCGGCGGACATCGCGAAGATCGTCGGAGCCAACACCGCCCAGCTCGCCCGTCGGGTGTCCGATCAGACGACCGACATCGCGCGCCGCGTCGGCCCGAAGCGCGGCCTGATCGGCCTCGCGGTGGTCGCGGTCGCCGTCGGTGGCGGCATCCTGCTCGCGCGCTACCTTCGCGCCCGCGCCGAGGAGCGCGAGCACGAGGACGAGTCGCTCGAGGCGAGCAACGCCGGCGGCGACGAGACCGGGACTCCCGGCACGACGCCGCGCCGTCGCAAGGGCTCGCGGGCGCAGCGCAAGGCTGCGAACGCGATGACCCACTGATCGGTAACGACTCCCGCCAGGCGAGGACGGTCATCGCCGAGGCGCGCGGGCAGGCACGCCGCGCGCCACCGCCCGTGCGCTCAGAATCAGACCGCGACGTCCGTCGCTTGATTCGCGCCCGCTCCCGCACGTGAGCCCATGCGGCTCAGGTTGACGGAGACGAGCTTGGAGACGCCGGGCTCCTGCATGGTGACGCCGTACAGGTTGTCGGCGGACTCCATCGTCCGCTTGTTGTGCGTGATCACGATGAACTGCGAGCGGTCCGTCATCTCGCGCACCAGCTCGTTGTAGCGATCGACGTTCGCTTCGTCGAGTGGAGCATCGACCTCGTCGAGGATGCAGAACGGCGACGGCTTGATCAGGAAGATCGAGAACACCAGCGCGACCGCCGTCAGCGCCTTCTCGCCACCCGACAGCTGCTCCACCGTCGAGTTCTTCTTGCCCGGCGGCTGCGCCATGATCTCGATGCCCGCCTCGAGCAAATCGATCGACTTCGTCGGGCCACCCTCGCCGTTCTCGGCGGCCGCGCCGCGCTCGCCACGCTCGGGGGTCGCGGTGAGTGACAGCGCCGCCTGACCGCCGCGGAACAGCCGCGGGAACACTTCCTTGAAGGTCGCGTTCACCGCGTCGAAGGTGTCCTTGAACAGCTTGCGGCTCGTCTTGTTGATCTTGTCGATCGCGCGCTGCAGCTGATCGACCGCGCGCTCGAGGTCGTTCTGCTGGCCCGCGAGGAACTCGAACCGCGAGCTGACCTCCGCGTACTCCTCGATCGCGGTCAGGTTGATGTCCGTCCCCATCCGCTCGATCAGCTCGCGCAGCTCCGCGAGCCGCGCCTCCTCGGTCTCGGTGACCGCGGCCCGCAGGTGGTAGTCGGCGAGGATCGACGACACCTCGAGCTGATAGCGCTCGGCTACCTGGTCCTCGACCACCTGGCGCGTCATCCGCGCCTGGCCGTCGCGGAGCTCGAGCTGACCGACCTCCGCACCCAGGCGATCCGCCCGCGTCCGCAGCTCGCGAGACGCGAGCTCGACCTCGGTGAGCGCGGCGAGCCGCTCCTGGTACGCGAGCCGGCCCTCCTCGAGGATGCGGACCTCGTCATCGCGACGCTCGCGGACGGCCGCGAGGTCGGCCGCGAGCTGATCGCAGCCCTCGCGCAGCGTGACCGCCCGCCGCGCCGCTTCTTCGATCTCGGCGGTGAGCCGCTCGGCACGCGTCGCCAGCTCGGCATCGCTGCGTGACAGGCGCAGCGTCGCCGACTCGGCGGCCGCCCGCTTCTCGCCGAGCTGCGCCGCGCGGATCCGCGCCTCCGTCAGTCGGTTCGCGAGATCCTCGAGCTGCTCGCGGTACGCGGCCACGTTCGCGAGCTGATCGAGCTGCGCGACCTCGAGCTCGTCGATCCGCACGGTCGCGTGCGTGCGCTGCGCGTGGTGCCCCTGCTCGTCCGCGCCGATCGTCCGCAGCCGCTCCTCGAGCTCGAGCTGCTCGGTCCCGAGGTGCCCGAGCCGGTCGCGGTAGCGCTCGAGATCACTGCGCACCCGCGACTCGTCCTTCTCGTGACCCATGATCGCGAGGTCACCTTCGTGGACCTGGGTCCGCAGCCCTTCGAGCGCCTTGAGGACCTGCTTGAGCTCGGTCTTCGCGGTGACGAGCCGGGCCATCGCGCCCGCGAGGTCATGCTCGAGCCGACCCACGATCTCCTCGAGGTCGCGGATCTCGCGCTTCTGCGCGAGCACGCCCGCGCCCTGCGCATCGCGCGACCCGCCGGCGACGACGCCGTCGTTATCGACGACATCGCCATCGAGCGTGACGAGCCGCTCGGCGACGCCCTGCTCGTGGAGCTGCAGCGCCCGCGCGAGGTGATCGACGACCACCGTGCCACCGAGCAGCCGCTTGCCGACTTCTTCGTAACCATCCGCGAACGCGACGAGATCGGACATCCGGCCGAGCACGCCCTCGCCGCCGATGGCAGCGTGAGCGGCGACCAGCGCGGAGCGATCCTCGAACCACGAGGGCGGCGAGCGGCGGGGCGTGGGGACCGAGACCGAATCCGAACCCGGATCCGACCCCGAGACCGAGACCGAATCCGAGACCGAATCCGAGACCGAATCCGAGACCGAATCCGAATCCGAGACCGAATCCGAATCCGAGCCCGGCCCCGCCACGGCCACATCCGCGCCCCAGCTGTCGCCCCGCACACGCGCCTCGGCCGCGCCTGCGCCGTGCAGCTCGCGCATCGGCACGAAGGCGCTGCGGCCGCCGCCGCCCTGCTTCAGAAAGCCGATCGCCGCGAGCCCGACATGCGGCTCGGCGACGAGCACGCCACCGAGGCGGTCACCGAGGGCCGCCTCGACGGCGACCTCGAGCAGCTCGGGTGCGCGCACGACATCGGCGACGACCCCGTGGATGGCCTGCTCCGGCAGATCGCGCGCGATCTCGTCCGCGCGCTGCATGACGGCGCGCGTGCCGCGGGCGAAGCCCTCGTAGCGATCCTGGATCTCCTTGAGCGAGGTCAGCCGCGAGGTCCGGCGCTGCAGCTCGGTGCGCAGGGTCTCGACCTCGGTCTCGCCGCGGGCGGTCTCGTCGGCGAGGATCTCGCGTCGCGCCTCGAAGCCGGTGTTCTGGCTGCCGAGATCGAGGCGGGTCTGGCGGAGCTCGGCGAGCGCGCCATCGACGCGGCGGCTCTCGCGCTCGAGCTCCTTGAGGCGCGTGGTGTGCTGCTCGGTCTCCTCGACCACGCGCTCGAGCCGGCGGCTCGCCTCGTCGCGCCGGCGCGTCAGCGCCTCGAGCTGCGCCGTGGCGGTCGCGATCTCGGTCCGCCGCTGGCCGATCTCGCCGCGCGCCTCGTCGAGGCGACCCTGCGCGTTCGTCAGCATCTGGCGGGCTTCGCCCGTGGTGGC
>JALZOI010000155.1 GCA_030857245.1 Myxococcota bacterium | reverse complement strand
GCTCGGCGAGCCCGCGATCAAGGCCGGGGTCGATCGCGCCGTGGCCGCGGCGCGTGTGATCGCGGCCGAGCCCGAGACCGACGGTTCCTGGAAGGTCACGATGGCCGTGCCGATCGAGGCGATCCGGCAGGCACTCGCCGGCGGACCGCGCGCGCACGGCCGCGATGATGCGTCGCCGGTGATCGTCGTCGAGGGCGCGGCGGCGGTGCCCGCGGTTGGCTACCAGCTCGGCGCGCTGGCGGCGCCGACGATCTTCGTGAAGGCCGTGCCCGACTGGGCGAAGGGCGCGCCGCGGGTGAAGGCGAGGGCGAGGGCGACCAAGGACGGCGTGATCGATGTTCCCGCGGGCAAGGCGACGGGCTCGACGCTGTTCGTGATCGTGACGAAGTCCTGAGAGGCGGATCTGGTTCCGGAGAGCCGTGGTGGGCCCGCTCGGTCGGGCATCCTGCGGCTGTCAGGAGGAGAGCGTCGCCCCATCGAATGATCCCGAAGTTGCCGCTCGTGCCGGTCGCACGCTGCGCATGCGGGATGGCAAGCTCGCGTCGTGACCGACCGCCTGCTCGAGACGACGACGTCGCTGTGCGCCACGTGCAAGCGCGCGGTGCCGGCCGAGATCTGGCGCGCCGGGACCGCGGTCATGATGCGCAAGGTGTGCGAGGTGCACGGCCCGAGCGAGGTCCTCATCTCGCCGAGCGCGGCCTGGTACGAGTCGGTCCGCGGTCACGAGCCGGTGCTCACGGCGCCGCAGGCACGCAAGGCGGTCTCGCAGGGGTGCCCGTTCGATTGTGGTCCGTGCACGACTCACGAGCAGCAGGCGCAGCTCCCGATCGTCCCGATCACGTCGGCGTGCAACCTCGACTGCCCGATCTGCTACACGCACAACAAGAACGAGGGCGCCTTCCACATGACGGAGGAGCAGCTCGCCGCGATCCTCCACCACCTCCGGGTCACCGATCCCGAGCGCCGGATCATCAACCTCACCGGTGGGGAACCGACGCAGCACCCGGCGTTCGAGCGGATCGTCGAGCGCTGCGTCGAGGAGGGCATCCACCGGATCACGATCTCGACCCACGGCCTCCGCTTCCTCAAGGACGAGCGCCTGCTCGAACGCCTCGCGACGCTGGGGGCCCGGATCGTCCTGTCGTTCGACTCGTTCAAGCCCGCCACGAACCAGCAGATGCTCGGTGGCAACTTCCTCGAGGGCAAGCTCCGGGTGCTCGAGCTCCTCGAGAAGTACCAGGTCGAGACCACGCTGCTGCCCGTGCTCGCGCGTGGCGTCAACGACGACGAGGTCGGCGCGTTCGTGAAGCTTGCCCTCGCCAAGGACTTCATCCGCTCCGTCGAGCTGCACACGATGACGTTCACCGGGCACAACGGCACGTCGTTCGACCGTGCGGGCCGCTACACGACGTACGAGGTGCTCTCCGATCTCGAGGCCCAGACCGACGGCGTGCTCCGGATCGCGGACTTCGTCCCGTCACCCGCGGCGCACCCGCTGTGTTACCTCGTGACCTACGTGCTCCGGCTCGACGACGGCCGGTGGCTGCCGTTCCCGCGGTTCATGCCGGGCAGCGATCTGCGCGAGCTGCTCGCCGGGATGCTCTACCTCGAGCCGACCCTCGCGATGGAGCACAAGCTCGGAGACGTCATCAACCGGCTGTGGGCCGGCGAGATCGACTGCGCCGAGCAGGAGCTCGTGCTCGCGAAGCTGCGCCAGCTCACCGAGTCCGTGTTCGAGCGCGACCTCGGCGCCGCGGAGCGGCTGCGACGCGCCGAGGCCAGCGCGAAGGCGATCTACGTCCACTCGCACATGGACGAGGAGACGTTCGACACCCACCGGATCCGCCAGTGCTGCGTCGGCATCCGCGAACCGGACGGCACGAACATCCCGTCCTGCGCGTACAACACGCTGTATCGCGATCGCGACCCGCGGTTCGCGGCGAAGCCCGCACCGCCCCTCGTCACGCTCGGCCGCGGCCGGCCCTGAGTCATGACCGACCCGGCGCCGCCGCAGCCCAAGCATCGCTGGCCCTGGCTGTTGCTGCTGGTCGTCGTCGGCAGCCTCGGCATCTACCTCGGCGCACCGGACACGGAGGTGCTGCGTGCAGCATGGTCGCGGCTCGCAGCGGTCCGGGGTGCGGCGCTCGTCATCGTCATCGCAGGTGCGCTCGGGCTGGTCGCGACGGAGGCGCTGCGCATCGTGGTGATCAGCCGGATCGTGGGGGCGCACGTCACGCCCCGCGACGCGTGGGACGCGGCGGTCGCGAACCACGTGATGACCGCCGTGACGCCGCAGGTCGGCCTCGGCGAACCGACCGTGGCCTACCTGCTCGGCAAGCGTGGCGTCCCCTGGGACGCCGCGGTCGCGATTCCGTTCATCAAGTTCACGTCGAGCCTCGCGCTCGTGTTCGTGCTCGGCGCGGTCCTCGTGATCGCTGGCTTCGGCCCGGAGGTCGATCCGCGGATCCGGGTGCTCGCCATCGTGTGGTTCCTCGCGATCGCGATGATCACGACGCTCTTGATCGCGGTGTGCGCGAGTCCGCGGACCGCGGGACGCTGGGTGCCGCGGATCTCCGGGTGGGTCGGACGGCGACGGTGGTTCGCGAGCGCCGCGTGGCAGGCGCGCATCACCGCGGCGGCCGAGGTCACCACGAGCACGGTGGACCGGCTCGCCGGCGCCCGGCGCACGCGCGGGCGGTCGGCCGCGCTGCTCGTCGCGGTCCACCTGATCTACTACGCGTCGTACGTCGCGCCGCTCGTGGGGCTGGCCTGCGTGCTCGGCGATCCGCCGCTGGTAACGCTATCGCTCCGGGCGCTCGTGTACCTGTGCTTCATCTTCGCGATGCCCACACCGGGTGGGACCGGCTTGAGCGAAGCGGCCGCGGCGACGTTCTTCGGTGACCTGATCCCACCCGCCGACGCGATCGTCGTGGTCGCGGTCTTCCGTGCTGCCACCTATTACCTGCAGCTCGCGATCGGTGCCGTGTACCTGCCCGTGCGAAGTCTGGCACTCTCGCGGGGATGGCGGAGATGACGACGCTCGACTGGGTGCCGTGGATCGCGATCGGCGTCATGGGCCTCGCGTTCGTCGGCGAGGCGATCACGAGCATGGTCATCCGGCGCGACGGCCACTACGAGAAGAAGGACACGATCGTCAACCTCGTGATCGCGGGCGGCTACGTCGGCCTGAGCATCGTCTACGCCGGGATCCTGGTGTTGGTCCTGCTGCCGGTCTGGCAGCTGACGCCGCTGCGCTGGTCGATGGACGAGTGGTGGCACTGGGTCGTCCTGTTCGTCGTCAACGACTTCTTCTTCTACTGGTCGCATCGCGCGAGCCACGTGTATCGCTTCATGTGGGCATCGCACTGGGTGCACCACAACTCGCCGAAGCTCAACCTGTCGACGGGCATGCGCAACTCGTGGGTCGGTGCCTTGTTCGACTGGGTGTTCTTCGTCCCCGTCGTCGCCCTCGGGTTCCATCCGCTCTACCTCGCCGTGATCATCCCGGCCGCGAGCGGATGGGACTACATGACCCACACGCAGTACATCGGCAAGCTGCCGGTGATCGACTTCATCTTCAACACGCCATCGAACCACCGCGTCCACCACGCGACCAACGCGTCGTATCTCGATCGCAACCTCGGCGGCATGTTGATCATCTGGGACCGGATCTTCGGCACGTACGCGGCCGAGACCGAGCGCCCGAAGATCGGCGCGACCGAGATGCCCGTGCGGCCCTACAATCCGGTCCACCTCGAGTTCTATCTCTGGGGCCGCTTGATCCGCGACGCCTTCCGGAAGCGCCGGACCCCGATGTTGTAGCTGCCGAGGCAGAGCGCCAGCGTCACGGTGAGGATCGCGGCGTACTTGACCGCGCCGGGGATCGCGAGCGGCGCGACCAGGATCTGCAGGCCGACGACGATCGGCAGGTGCGCGATGTAGCACCAGTACGTCGCGTCGGACGCCGCGGTTCGCCAGGGGGTGGGTGCGGCGAGATGGCGGACGCAGGCGCCGACGAAGAAGATGATCATCGCGAGCGTGAACAGGCCACTGCCGAGGATCGCGTGGAGTGGCGCGACGCCGTGCGCGAGGGCGGGGAGCACGGTCGCGAGCAGCACGGCGGCGACGCCGAGAGCCTGCCACGCGCGGTCGCGGTACCACTCGAGCTCGGTCGGCCGCGCATGGACGAGCCACCCCCACGCGAAGAAGCCACCCATGTAGATGAGGATCGGCAGGTCGGGCACGAAGCCGAGCGGCGTATCGGTGTGGAGCGCGCCGAGATAGCCCAGCGCGCCGATCGAGAGCCCTGCCGGGACCACGAGGATGCCGACGGCGCCGGACGGGCTCTTGATGCCACGCAGCACACGCGCGACCCCGAGCGCTGCGACCGACAGGAACAGCAGGTAGTAGAGGTACCAGAGGTGCCCGAGGAGGACGGGCACCTCGGAGCCCTGGAGCTTCGGGATGCTGTCGGCGACCGCCGCCCGGCCGCCGACCTCGCGCCCCCAGTCCCACAGCGCGGACAGCGCGAGCGAGCACGGCACGAGCGCGACCGCCAGCGGGACGAAGATGCGCGTGAGGCGGTTGCGGAGGTACCCGCCGGTGCCGCGGCGGACGAGCACCGAACGTGCGGCGTAGCCCGAGAGCCAGAAGAACGTCGGCATCGCGAAGGCTCGGACGAGCCAGGCGAAGAGATCCATGCCGAGGAACTGCGACCGATCCTGGATCGCCCACCCCACGGGCGTGGTCATGAACGACACGGCAGCGTGGCCCGCGACCACGAGCAGCATCGCGACCGTGCGCGTGGCATCGAGGCCGGCTTGCCGGTCCATCAGCGCTCGACGGCAGCGGCGAGCGCCCCGCCGAGCATGTTGAACTCGAGGTACGCGCGCGCGACATCGAGAGCGTCGGGGAGGGGGGCCCGCTCGTCGTCGAGCCGGACCTCTCCGCCATCAGGCGTGCAGCGGAACGCGAACACCTGACCCTGGCGCAGGTTCCCGGCGCAGACCTCGCGGAGGACCGGCAGCTCGTCGAGGCCGAACAGCACGAGATCGCGCGCCATGATCTCGGGCAGCAGGCGGTCGGTCAACGCCTCGATCGAGAGCTCCCAGGCACCGTGGCGCAGCATCTCGGCCAGCGAGCCCTGCGTGATCAGCGGCGCGTTGCTCGCGGCCAGCGAGACCAGCTTCGAGCGGACGAGCATCACGCCGCGACCGAACGCTCCGATGCCGATCGAGCGATCGATCACCCGATAGCCGGGAGCCGGGTCCTGGACGACGCCGGTGAGATGATCCCGCGTCGTCATCAGGGCCGCGGCCGCGCGCCGGGCGAGTGGGATGCGCTCGACGGCGGCGGCGAGCCGGCGTGCGTCGAGGACGAGGTCGTCGATCACGACCTCGAGGGGCTCGTACACGAGGCCCTCCAGGGTGTCGTCGATCCGTGCTTCGCTGCGGACCGGCGATCGATCCGTCGTCCGCGGGCCCCCCAGGGGGGACCCTTGGCCCAGGGTGTCGCCGATCCTTGCTTCGCTGCGGACCGGCGATCGATCCGTCGTCCGCGGGCCCTTCCGCACCAGCGGTCGGGGCTCGTGGGTGTGCAGATCGACCGACACGTCACGACCGCGCTTGGTCACCTCGAGGTGGATCGTGAACGGGACGCGCCGCCCGCTCGCGGTGGGCCCCTCGGCGAGCCAGACCAGGTCCGCGATCGGCGTCTTCGTGGGGCGCGGGCGGTCGTCGCGCAGCGTGATCGTGCCGTTCGCGATCGTCACCTCGGTGTCCGGATCCGTCACGAGCCGGTTGCTCGCGTTGGCCGCGCGCGTCCCGACGCCCGCGAGCGGACACGTCACGCGCCCCGGGATGTACGTGATGCGAGCCGGCCGCGGCGCCCGGCCGACCGCGGCCGCTCGCATCAGATGCCACCGTTGGCGGAGATCACCTTGCCCTGGATGTAGCTGTTCTCGAGCGCGAGCCACGCGATCACCTTCGCCGCCTCCTCGGGCTTGCCGACCCGGCGCAGCGCGCTGAACGTCTCGTAGTCCTTGCGGCGACGCGCGGCGAGTCCCGCGGAGATGCCACCGTCCAGCGGCCCGAGCGCGACGAGGTTGACCCGGATGTCCTGGCGACCGAGCTCGTGCGCGGTCGCCATCACCATCGCGCTCAGCGCGCCCTGGGTCGCGGCGAAGTGCACGGGCAGCGGCAGCGACTGCGTCCGGTCGAGGGCGCCGACGAGGACGACGTCGCACGGCCGGGCGCGCTGGGCGACCCACCGGCACGCGAGGAAGGCGGACTGGACGTTGACCGCCATCGCCTGTTGCCACGCGGTGGCGTCGATGTCGGGCAGGGCGAGCGCGGCGCTGACCCCGGCGCAGTGGATCACCACGTCGGTCGGTGGCTGCGCGTCGAGCAGCGCGGTCGTCGCCGCGGGATCCGCGAGATCGACCTGCACCGCGGTGTGCCCGAGCTCGAGGGCGAGCACCCGCGCCTTGGCCTCGGAGCGATGGAACGTGAACACCGCCGGCACGGCGCGGCGCGCGAGCTCGCGGAGCACCGCGCTCCCGACGGTGCCGGTCCCCCCGAACACGAACGCGCGCTTCATGTCAGGTTGCACAGGTACTCCAGCTCCTCGTCGACCGCGGTGGTGAAGGCGGCGAGCGTCGCCTCCTCGATCGTGAAGCGCGGCAGGACGCGCAGGATGCGCCAGTCGTGGCCACACGCGAAGCAATAGAAGCCGCGCTTGTACAGGCGGTGGCAGAGCAACACGCCGATCGTCGGCTGATCGACGAGCGCGTCGATCCCGAAGTGCTCGAACGACAGCCACGGATGATCCGACGGCCGGAGCTCGATCCCGACGAGCAGCCCGGCGCCCTTGACCTGCGCGAACAGCTCGTGACGGGCGAGCGTGGTGGCGAGCTGCGCGCGGAAGGCGTCGCCGACGCGCCCGACCCGCGCGATCAGCTCGTCGGTGAGGAGGTCGAGCGCGGCGAGCGCCGCGACGCAGACGAGCGCATTGCCCCCGAACGTGGTGTTGTGGGCCTCGGCGGAGGCGTAGTGCTCGCCGTACGCGCGCTCGAACAGCTCCTCGGTGGTCAGCATCGCGGAGATCGGGACCAGCCCGCCACCGAGGTGCTTGCCGAGGATCACCGCGTCGGGCCGGCGGGGCCAGCACTCGCTCGCGAGGAACCGGCCGGTCCTCCCGAGCCCGGTCTGGATCTCGTCGGCGACCAGCAGCGTGCCGTACTTCGCGGTCAGCTCGCACGCGACCTCGAGGTACGCCGGCGACACCGTACGCACACCGCCCTCGAGCTGGATCGGCTCGATCACGACGGCGGCCACGTCGCCCTCGCGGAGCGCCGCGGCGAGCGCGTCGATATCGCCGAACGCGATCGGACCGGCGGCCGGCACGTGAGGCCCGAAGGGGTCCTTGAACATGCCGGGCTTCATCAGCGCGCAGCTGCCCATCGTGCAGCCGTGGTAGGCGCCATCGAGCGAGATCACGCGAGGCCGCCGGGTGGCCGCACGCGCCAGCTTGATCGCCGCCTCGACCGCCCCCGACCCCGAGTTCGCGAAGAACACGTTCGAGTAGGCCGGCCGGGGCCCCTCGAGCGTGACGTTCGCCCGCTCGCACAGCCGCTGTGCGAGGAGCCCGGCATACGGATTGACCCGGCACGGGAACCAGTTCGGCGAGTCCGAGGCGAGGAAGTCGGTGACCGCCTGGCTGATCGCCGGGTGGCGATGGCCAAACGTCTGGGTGCCGTGGAAGTCCTCCACGAGGCCGCGCGGCTCGACGAGCCGCCCCGCGTCGACCGCGGTGATCCGCGTGGGCTCCCCGAGCAGCTCCGCGCGCAGCGTGACCAGCGGGTTGACGTACCGGCGGTAGCTCTCGTAGCCCTCGCGCAGCATGGCGGCGGTGTTCAGCGCCGCCATCACAGCCCCCCGTCCGCGACGATCTTCGCGGCCGCCATGAACGAGTTCTCGTCGGAGACGAGGAAGGTCGCGAGCTCGGCGACCTCGCGGGCCGTGCCGAGCCGCCCGAGCGAGCTCTGCGAGAGATACTCCTGCACGCGGTGCTTCGGGAGCATGCGCGCGAGGCCGCAGTCGAGCAGCCCCGGCGACAGGAGGTTCACCTTGATGTTGTAGCGGCCGACCTCGCGGGCGAGCGCCTCGGTCATCCCGCGCAGCGCGGACTTCGCCGCGGCGTAGTGCACGGGGGCCTCGATCACGCGCTCCGACGCGAACGAGCCGATGTTGAGGATGTGCCCGGCGCGCGCGCGGATCATCGAGCGCAGCACGGCTCGCGACATCAGGTACGGCCCCTTCACGTTGACCGCCATCACGGCATCGAAGTCGGCCTCCTCGAGCAGCGCGATCGGCAGGATCTGCGTGATCCCGGCGTTGTTGACGAGGACGTCGATCCCGCCCCACGCGGCCACGACGGCGGCGACGGTGTCCTTGACGTGCGCCGCGTCGGCGACCGAGCCCTGGAACACGAGCGGCTCGCACCCGAGCCCGGCGAGGCTGGCGCGCGCGGCCTCGGCATCCTCGGCATCGGTGCGGAACGTGAACGCGACCTTCGCGCCGGCGGTCACGAACGCCTCTCCGATCGCGCGCCCGAGGCCGCGGGATCCGCCGGTGATCAGGCAGCGCTTGCCCGCGAGCCGCGTCACCGCAGCACCGGGAGCGAGAACACGCGCTGGCCGCCGCTCTTCGTGCCCCAGCTCGCGGGCTCCACGTTGAACTTCGCCTCCTTCTCGCGGTACAGCACGTTGTAGTTGCAGACCGGGATCGTCGAGCCATCGGCGTAGCAGTTGCTATCGCAGCAGTCGACCGCGCGCTCGACGTCGAAGGTCTCCTCGTCCATGTGCGAGTGCACGTAGACCGCCTTGATCGCCCGCTCGCCGGCCCGGATCGCCTGCTCGTGCGTCAACGGGTGATCCGAGGGGAACATCGTGTCGAGCATGTAGCGGAGCAGCCGCAGGGTGCGCGCCGACTCGGCATCGTCCTCGATCCACAGCCGATCGATCGCCTGCTTGAGTGACTCCTCGAGGCGCGGGGACGGCTCGAGATACAGCCGCTCCGACAGCGCCTCGTGCAGCTCGCTCGCCGGCATGAACCGCGTGAACGGGATCGGCGCGCCGCCATCGGGATCGAGCAGCAGGTACGCGATCTGGTAGCACAGCGGGTGCGCGCACGGCGAGGTCACGAAGTCGGAGGGCCGCAGGAGTCCGTGCGTCGTCCGCTCGATCTCCTCGAGCACCTCGTACATCGAGATCCGCCCGGAGCGCTGGAAGGTCGCGCCGCTCTGGCCGGTGAACGTCATCGTGTGGACCTCGACGTGCCGCACGTTCGAGCGGGCGAGCGCGAACGCGAGGATCTTGCCGACCTCGTGCTCGTTCACCCCCCGCGTCATCACCGGGATCAACGTGACATCGACGCCATGCTTCTCGCACAGCTCCATGCACCGGAGCTTCGTCGCGAGCATGTTGGCGCCCTGCATCAGCTTGTCGGCGTGCGGATCGAAGGTGTCGAACGACAGGGCGATGCGCGCGCCATGCGCCGCGAGCTGCGCGACGAACGCCTCGTCCTTCGCGAGCCGGATGCCGTTGGAGCACACCGTGACGCGATGGATGCCCGCGGCCCTGGCCATGGCGAGCATCTCGAACAGCCGGGGGTGCAGCGTCGGCTCGCCCCCCGTGAGGTTGATGATGTCGAGCTCGCCGCCGTGGTCGGTGCGGAGGTGCTCGAGGATCAGCGCGAAGTCCTCGAGCGGCATGTGGTACGCGTCGGCGTTCTTGTTGTGGACGTAGCAGATCGGGCAGTCGAGGTTGCACGCGCTCGTGATCGTGACGACCGGCAGCCGCACCTTCTGGGTGTGGCTCGTGCACGGGCCGCAGTCGAACGGACAGCCGTGCTCGACCTCCTGCTTGATCACGCGCGGGGCGACGAACTGCTGCTTGCTCGCGCGGGTCTGCTCGTACCAGGCGGCGTTCGTCGAGAGCCGCACCTCCTGCGCGCCGTGCTCCGCGCAGGACTTCTGCATCCAGACCTCGCCGCTCGCGAGGGCGACGACGCGGGCGGGCACGGCCGCCTTGCACGTCCGGCACAGGCTCGTCGTCGTGTGGAGCTGCCGCTCGCTCACACGGCCCGTCCGTCGCGCTTGCCGATCACCATGTTCGCGAAGGTCTGGACGCTGAACAGCGCGAGGATCGTGGAGGGCCGCAACCCCGGCGCGATCCGCTCCGCGGCCTCGGGCATCAGCTCGCGCAGCCGCGCGAGCCCGGCGTCGGAGATCACGCCGCCCGGCGCGAACTCCTCGGGGCTCATGTCGCCGCGCGACGCCCGCTCCATCTCTCCGCGCGTGATCTCGATCCCGAAGTCGCGCTCGATCCGGAACACGATGTCGAGGAAGTCCAGGGACTCGGCGTCGAGGTCGGCCATCAGCACCGAGGTCCGCTCGACGTCGGCGAGCGGACGCCCGAGCGACTCGGCCACGATCACGCGTACGGCCTCGCTGATCGCGTCATCGGTGAGTCCGGCGATCTCGGTGTGGGTTGCGGGTGCGCTCATCGTTCCTCCTCGATCCAGTTGACGACACGGTCCAGAGGCTTGCGTCCGCGCGGCGACGCGGCTCCCGTCGGGTGGCCGATCGCGATCGCCCCGATCATGCGCCACGGCTCGGCGATCTGGAGCAAGCCGTGGATCTCCTCGCGCGCGACCATCGGTCCCGCCATCATGCACGCGCCCAGCCCCTCGGCGTGGGCCTGGAGGAGCAGCGCCATGATCGCCGCGCTCGTCGAGCACAGCTCCGCTTGCATCGCGCTCGCGGTCGAGAACCGCGCCGGATCGCCGCCCCCCGAGGTGATCAGGTTCGCGATCAGATCCGGGTACTCCCGGTACTGCGGGATCACGACGACCTGCGCGGCGGCGAGGGGCTCGTGGAAGAAGTCGCCGTAGTCGCCGAAGTCCTCGGCGTGGTGGCTGCGCTGGATGATCGCCTTCATCTCGGCGGTCTTGCACGCGACCGCCTCGACCAGCTTCGCGCGCATCGCGGCCGAGCGTACGACCGTGAACCGCCACGGCTGCCGGTTCGTGCTCGACGGCGCAGACGTCGCGCCCTCGAGGATCCTCACCAGCGCGTCCTTCGCGACGGGCTCGTCGGTGAACGTCCGCACGCTGCGCCGCGAGCGCAGCCACTCGAGCATGTCGGGCCCGGTCATGTCAGCGTCCTCCTCATTCGAGCTTGAATCCTCCGTCGACGTTCCACACCTGGCCGGTCACGTAGCTCGCATCCTCGGAGCACAGGAACCCGACGACCTTCGCGACCTCGTCGGGGCGCCCGAGGCGCCTGAGCAGCGTGCGCTTGACGAGCTCGTCGGGTGCGATCGCCTGCAGCTCCGCGGTCATCGCGGTATCGATGATGCCGGGCGCGACGCCGTTGACGCGGATCGACCGCGACGCGAGCTCGACCGCGAGCGCACGGGTGAACGCCTCGACGGCGCCCTTCGAGGCGGCGTAGTTGCTCTGGCCACGCCCGGGCCGTTGCGCCGCGACCGACGACAGCGTCACGATCGCCCCCGCGCGGCGGCTGACCATCCGGCGCGACGCCTCGCGGCAGCAGGCGACGACTCCCATGAGGTTCACCGCGAGCACGTCGGTGAAGTCGGCCTGCGTGCTCGCGCCGAGCAACGTGTCGCGGGTGATGCCGGCGTTGCACACGAGCACCGCGAGGGAGCCGAGCGCGTCGACCTCGGTGAAGGCCGCCGCGATCGCCGCCGGGTCCGAGACGTCCGCGCGGATCGCGATCGCGCGTGCGCCGGTCGCCTCGACAGCAGCGACCGCCTCCGCGGCGGCCGTCGCGTCCTGCCGGTAGTTGAGCGCGACGACGAAGCCCCGCCGCCCGAGCTCGATCGCGATCGCGCGGCCGATCCCCCGCGAGGCGCCGGTGACGAGGGCGATCTTCGCCCCGCCCGTCGCCGTGACGCTCATCGCGGTACCTCGACGCGGATCGCCGCCGCGAGGCCCGGCGCGGTGGCGTGGAGCCCGAGCGCGGCCCGAGCGGTCGTCGAGGTCGGGTGCACGA
>JALZOI010000740.1 GCA_030857245.1 Myxococcota bacterium | reverse complement strand
GCCCGGCGCAGCACGTCGGCGGTGGCGCGGCCGCGGCACCGGCACGAGGACCTCGCGGCCCTGCGGGGCGTGGAACGTGGCGCCGATGCCGACCTCGCCGGCGAGCCACTGCTGGGTCACCGGGCCGAGGGCCGCGCTGATCCACTCGACGCCGGGCAGCTCACCCAGCTCGATGCGGCCTTGGGCGTCGGTCGCGAGCTCGACGGTGAGCTGCGTGCGGGCCCAGCGATGGACGAGCGAGATCGCGACGGGTCGCTGCGCGCGCGGCTCCCCTGACTTGCCGAGCGCGGAGAGCACCCAGCCGCGATCGGTGCGCGCGAGGTAGAGCGCCTCGATTGCTGGCGTCGCGTGGATCGACGCGACCTGGAACGACCGCCCGTCGGTCAGCTCCTGCGCGCGCTGCTCGCTGCGGACCTCGACGGAGCCGCGGATCGCGATGGCGACGTGGGCCGTGTCCTCGCCGAGCGGCCACTCGAGGACGCTGGCGGTGCCGTCGACGAGCGTCAGCGGCTGCGACTTCGTGGTCGCCACGCCGTGGCGATCGGTCAGCGTGACGTCCCACGTCGGCCGCTGGAGCAGCGTCACGGAGGCCGGCATCCCCGCGACGGTGAGCGCGATCCGCGCGATCGCGCGGACGGTGCGTCCGGCCGCGAGGGCCTCGCGATCGACGAGGAGGTTGATCGCGAGCTGGTAGGTCTCGCGCACCAGGCCAAGCTCGCGCACGTTCGCGACGTCGCCGCACGTGAGTAGCATCGGCGTGGTGCCGGGTGCGGTCGAGAACGGCACGACGAACGAGCCGTGCTCGTCGGGCACGTACTCGCGCTCGCCGATCCATGCCCGCGCGGCGGGCTGCGAGTGGCCGGCCTCGTCGAGGATCGTCACGACCTGACCGGCGGCGCCGATCCGCATCGTGTGGCGCAGCCGGCCCTTGTGGATCAGGGCGCGGCTGGAGCGGCCGTTGCCGATCAGATCGATGACGTAGGTCCCGCCGCGCGTGCACATCGGCAGCTCGATGCGGTGCCGGACCCGCCGCACCGCCGGCTCCGCGAACCGCACGACGAGCTCGTGGCTCGCCGCGAGGCCGTCGAGGTCGAGGTCGGTGTTGACCTCGCGCTGGTGGTGCTGGAAGTACGCGAGCGGATCGACGCGGAACACCTTGATCACGAGCTCGCCCACGTTCTTGACGTCGGCATCGAGCACGATCGGCTCGCCCGGCTCGAACCGCGTCGGGTTGTGCAGGCACCACGCGAGCTCGATGCGGTCGCGGAGCTCGGCGGCGCGCGCCGGGCCGAGCGTCAGCGTCGCGCGATCGGCATCGCGGCCGCCGAGCAGCAGCGTGGCCGTGGCGATCTCGGCGTCGAGCCACCCGCGCTCGAGCCACTCGGCGTACGGCGGTGCGTCCTCGAGGCTGCGCTGGATGAGATCGCGCACCAGCTCCTCGTCGTCGCCCGCGGCCGGCAGCCCCGTGATCGCGCGGAGGTCGACGCCGAGCTGCGCGACGTGCTCGCGCTGCACGCGCTCGATCCAGCGGCGCGCCAGGTAGCTCGCGGTGCGGGGCAGGGCGAGGTACGTGCGCACGAGCGCGGGCTCGATCGGTGCGGCGAGCCGGCGCAGGGTGTCGAGCAGGTGCCACAGCACGTGCACCTTCAGCGAGTTGACCGAGGCCGGCAGGGGCGCGAGGAACGCCCACAGCGCCTGCACGTACTCGCGGCGCGCGGCGCGATCGCTCTCGAGATCGATCGCATGGTGCGCGCGCATCCGCCGCACCACCGCGTTGACCCAGTTCGCGTGGCCACGGAGCTCGGGCCGCACGGCGGCGAGCTCGAGCAGCTGATCGCGCGTGAGCTGCTCGTGCGCCGCGAGCGAGCCGAACCCGCTGCTGCCGCGCGCCTCGAGATCCTCGGCGATCAGCGTGACGAGCTCGGGCTGCGGCGTGTGATGGATGCGCGACAGCAGGATGCGGCGGCGCGCCGGATCGAGCGGCTGCGAGACGAGCTCGTGCAGCCCTTCATCGCTGACCATCGAGAGGTTGGTGTCGTGCGCGACGGCCTCGCGCAGCAGGACCGCGCCCTCGAAGGCGCCCTCGGCGAGCCGGGTCGGGCGCGTGGGATCGACCTCCTCGACCTCGCGCTCGTGCCAGTGGCTCACGGCGAAGCGATCGCGGACGCGATCCGCGGTGGCGGCGGGATCGAGCGCGGCGCGGCACAGCAGCTGGCGCAGCCCCATGCGCTGATAGCGGGGCGTGTCGCCGTGGCGCTCCGGCCAGGCCTGGAGGATGCGATCGGCCTCATCGAGCGCGCCCGCATGTTGCGATCGCAGACCCTGGTAATAGTCGTGGTCCTCGCTGCCTGGCAGCAGCTGCGAGAGCGCGTCCTCGCGGTCCGCGGACAGAGCTAGCGCCTCGTGGATTTCCAGGTCCATCGTCGGAGCCTACCTGCTAAGGTCAGAGGATGTCGCGCCGGCTGCTCGTCGTGACCGCTCTCGCAGCCGTTGCGGGAGTGGCAGTGCTACCGGGGCCCGCGGTGGCGCAGCCGGTGACCTCGCCGGCGCAGCTCGAGCGCAGCGAGCCTGCCGCGACCGCGTCGAAGGCAGCGAAGGCAGCGAAGGCAGCGAAGTCGTCGAAGCCGACGGCAGCGAAGTCGTCGAGGTCATCGAGGTCATCGACGTCAGCCGCAGCCACGAAATCTGCGAAGTCTGCGAAGTCTGCGAAGTCCGCGAAGTCCGCGAAGTCCGCGACGTCCTCGCGCTCGGCCGTGAAGTCCGCGCAGGCCTCCAGGACCTCGCGCGCGAAGTCCGCGAAGGTGGCGCGCGCGAGCAAGGCCAAGGCGGCCGCGAAGGCGAAGCGCGCGAAGTCGCGGCTCGCAGCCGCGAGCAAGGCCAAGCGATCCACGGCGCAGGGCACGGGGGCGCAGGCCTCCGCGCGCGTCACGACCACGTCCACGCGCTCGTCGCAGCACGACAACATGCCGAAGGGCTTCACGTGGCCGCCGTCACCGCAGATGGCGGAGGCGAGCCAGCACTGCAAGGCCGAGCTCCGCGACCTCGACGTCCGCTGGGAGGCCGCCGCCGAGGAGGGCGTCATCGTCACGCCGGTGATCGTCCCGTCGATGGTGATCGGCGGCATCGCGTACACCAGCCTGTACCGCAAGAGCCCGCACACGATCGACTGCCAGTTCGTCCGCACGCTCGCCTTGCTCGGCCCCGAGCTCCGCGCGATCGGCGTCCGCGAGATCCGGTTCGGGAGCATCTATCGCAACACCAACGTGCGCGTGAACGGCGTCACGAAGAACGTCCTGTCGCGCCACGCGCTCGGGCTCGCGATGGACGTGATGTCCGTGGTCGACGAGACCGGGCGGCTCGCCGTGGTCGAGACCGACTACCCGAAGGGGGATCCGCTGCTCCTCGCGATGGAGGACGTGATCAATGCGAGCGGCAAGTTCCGCATCGTCCTGACACCGAAGAACGATCCGATCTCGCACGACGATCACTTCCACATCGAGGCGTCCGTCGATTACACGGCTGCGCTGCCGTGATCGCGGCGTCCGCGTGAACCGGCTCGCGCGCGCGGTGGCGCTGCTCGCCACGACGGCAGGCTGTGACGGCCCGGCCCCCGAGAGCGTCGACGCCGCCACCACGGACGGCCGCCCCGACGCGCCGCCGGGCTGCAC
>JALZOI010000739.1 GCA_030857245.1 Myxococcota bacterium | reverse complement strand
TCTTGGACCACCGGTCGAAGCGATTGAACACCGTCTTCCACGGCCCGAACTCGCTCGGTAGGTCGCGCCACGGTACGCCGGTGCGGCGCCACCACACGACTGCCTCGAAGAACCGCCGGTCATCGGTTCAGGTCGCCCCCGACGAGGGTGTGCCGCCAGCACTCCTGCAACCCGCGCCCATTGCTCCTCGTTGAGCCACGCTCGCGTCGCCATGCCGACGTTCGATCACGCCAGCGATCAGGCCGCCACTTTCCGGCGGTGACGCGCCGCAACCGATCGAAACTACATGACCCGATTCAGGGACACTCCCTAGTCCTTCGACGACGACGACGACGACGACGACGACGACGACGACGACGACGACGACGACGACGACGACGACGACGGCGCTGCCGTCCGTCCGTCCGTCCGTCGCTCCGTCGCCGCCTGATCAACCGCCGGTCAGGACTGCATCAACGTCGTGGCTACGCGTGCTCGTGCAGCGGCGCGGGACCGCGAACCTGCGCACCCTGCATGTCACTGCGTCCGCAGGCGTACAGCGGCATCGGCTACGCCGCCGGCGATGGTGGCCCGGTCTGGATGACGCTCGACGCGGGCTCGTCGTGGACCGAGGGTCCGAACGTCGGGTTCTTCGAGGGACGCGGCTGGGACCTGGAGGGCGTTACGTCCGGCACGTAAGTTGCTGCTGCGCCGATCGTGCAAACATTCTGGGACGGATTCATGACATGGCTGTCGCGGTTTCGGGTCGGTGCCGCGATCGCATTGGTCCTGGCGATGCCCGGGTGCGCGGACCGCGACACGACGACGCTCGAGGGGAACGTCACGTGCGGATCGATGACCTGCGGCGATGGCCAGCTGTGCAAGACGTTCGAACCTCATCCTGGGGAGGCGCTGCAGTACTCGTGCGTGACCGTGTCGGCAGGTTGTGAGGTGTTCGACTGCGTGTCGGACGATCGCAGCTGTCGTCCTGACTGCGACATATGCCCCGCGTGCATCACGAATCACTGCGGATTTCTGACGAGTCTCGAGGGTAGAGACCTGTTCTGCGCCGGCTTCTGATTGAAGGGTGATGGCCTGGTCGGTTCACTCTTGACCTTGTCAGCGCAACGTCCGGATCTCGGACACAAAGGGATGCCGGGTGCCGAGCGTGGCCCCAGCGAGGCGCCCGCCTGCCGGCCGGAGCAGAGTTTGGTCCGGTATCAAACGCCATCAAGCACTGCTCCCCGCGGGCCAGGGTGCCCCGTTTCTACCCAGCTCGGCCGAGCGCGATCGCGAGGCGCGTCGTGCCCACGCCCGGCGGCCCGAGCATCAGGACGGTTCGGCGCCGGCGATGAAGCGACCGGTCGCGATCTCACGAACGAGCTTCTGATCGATCGACGGCTGGAACTCGAGCTCCTCGAGCGTCTTCACCGTCGTGAAGTGCGCGATCTGGATGCCCATCGCCACACGCTCCTTCTGCTTGACGTCTCCTCCGTCAGGATCTGCTCGAGGAAGTTGGTCGGCTCGGTGCGTGCTCGTGGGACAGGGTTACATCGAGCCGCTGGGCGACGGCACCGAGCCGCAGCGTGACCAGCCGCTCCTCGACGCGTGCTCTCACGAGCTCGGGCACGCGGCACCTCCGACGCCAGTCGGCGTGGTCCGCGAGGCTCCGGCCCATCGGCGAGCGCCGTCTCGAAGCGCACCGTCGCGACCTCGGCCGCACGCTTCACGTGGCGATGCGGTGCGAGGACACGCTGCAACGTGCGCAGCGGCACCGCGACGTCGTGCTGTGCAAGCAGCCGCTGCACGACGACTCCATTGCCAGCTGCAGCCCCGTCGCGAAGCTCGCGGGCAGTCGCTTGGTGCTCGCTCGCGAGCGTCCACGCGCCGGGCCGCGTCTCGTTCTCCGCGGCGTCACCTTCGCGCAGGTACTGCCGCACGCTCTTGCGCGCGTGCCCAGCTCTCGAACAATCCGTGTGGTGCCCCAGCCGAGAGCGTTGAGCGCACGCAGCTGCTTCACGATCTCAGGACCCACCATGGGGATCGTTGAGCGTCGCCGTCTCGTATCCTGCTGTCTGATCCATCGCTTACCTTCCGGATGGGGAGGGGTCAGCTGGAGTGGCGCGAAGGACAGGAGCGCAGCAGTACGTTGTCAGCGTCGCATCAAGCACCGATCTGCGCTCCTTGACGGGTACGCGCTGCGCCGCGCAGTCGTGACAGCAACGCGCGCTCCCGACGGCGATCATCGCCGCGGGCGTGGCGCGTGAGCTGCAACTCGCCGCCGGATGACCACACTGACGGTGCTGTCCGGTCCGTGGCGACGGCCGTACGATCGACGCGAGACCCCACTGTGGCTCGCCAGCATCGCGGGTCCGGCGGCATGGGTCGGCGCCCTCGCCGGGATGTCCGTGGTCGCCGCCCTCGCGATCACGATCCTCGCGGGGTTGCTCGCGTCGCTCCAGCTCGGGCAGCTCCACCTCCACGGCGATCGGTCGCGGCAGCGCTCGTGGTTTCTCGCGCAGACCGGGGTGACGCTGGCGACCGTGTCGATGATCTTGATCTCGCTCGATTACCTCGTCGCGTAAGGGCTGGCGCTCGGGGCGCCGGCTGCGGCATCATCGGCGCGGGCACGCCAGGTGGTCGACGATCCCGGAGGGAGTGCTGCAAGTGGTCCGATGATCGGTCGCATCATCGCATCGCGATACCAGCTCGAGTCGCGGCTCGGCTCGGGCGCGATGGGGCACGTGTACCGGGCGCGCCACCTCAAGATCAACCGGCTGTTCGCGCTCAAGCTGCTGCACACCCACCTGCTCGCCAACCCCGAGCAGCGCAAGCGCTTCCGCCGCGAGGCCGAGCTTGCCGGGACCCTGAGCCACCCGAACGTGGTCGGCGTGGTCGACGTCGGCGAGACCGAGGACGGCCTCCACTACATCGTGATGCAGCTCGCGAGCCGGCCGACGCTGGGTGACGTGATGTCGGCCGGGCCGCTCGGGCCGCCACGTGTGATCGGCCTCGTCAAGCAGCTGTGCGCGGGGCTCCACCACGCGCACGAGCGGGGCCTCATCCATCGCGACTTCAAGCCCGACAACGTGATCGTCGAGACCGACGAGGACGGGCGCGAGACGCCGCGCATCGTCGACTTCGGGGTCGCGATCGTGCGGGACCACGCGAGCTCGACGGACCGCGAGCGGCTGACCACGGCCGGGCTCGCGCTCGGGACGCCCCACTACATGGCGCCCGAGAACGTCGGCGGAGAGCCGATCGATCACCGCGTCGACCTGTTCGCCCTCGGCATCGTCGTCTACGAGATGCTCACCGGGGTGATGCCGTTCGACGGCGCGGGCGTCGACGTCGCGCGCGCGAACCGGTCCGCGGAGACGCCCGCGATGGCGAAGCGGGCGCCGGGGGTCCCGGTCGATCCGCTCCTCGAGGCGTTCACCCGCCGGCTGATGGCCAAGGCGCCGGCGGATCGCCCGAGCTCGGCAAAGCTGGCGCGCGATCTCCTCGATGCGATCGTGAAGGACCCCGCGAGCGCGGCCGCCATCCTCGGCGTCGACGAACCGGTGCGCGTCCTGCCGCTGACCAGCACGAACACGCCGCCACATGGCGTGCCTCTCGGTGCCGACACCGCGCCCGCATCATCCGCGCCGCTCCGGGCCGCACCGCCGCTGCGGGTCGCACCGCCGACCATCCCG